>CAYSTQ010000039.1:0-10667 GCA_964433855.1 uncultured Thermoproteales archaeon | reverse complement strand
CCAGTAGAAGACAAGACGAACAGGATACGGGCCTGCCGCCATCCCCCAAACCCTCTGAAAAACTGAAAAACCAGTTTTAAACATTATTTCTAGTTTTTCAAACCTAACTAAGACTCTGTCCTCCTTTTCATTTTCCTTTCAGCATACCATAAGATGCTGTCCACCAGCATGGCTAGCATGCTTAAGATCGCCAGTGCGGCGGCGAAGTACCGGTAGTAGTGTGATCTATTGAGGAAGGCGGCAATGGCGCCGGCGCACGCCGCTATATAGAAGGCGAACATCCTGTAAGCCCTCCTCTCCCTGACCAGGACCAGGCCGATGTAAAACGACCCCACACCAACGTAAAATATGAACACCGGATCCAAAAGGCTAAACATGTTCTAAGTTATAACGAAAACCGGATTTAAATACGTAGCTAAGTTTGTACGGTTCACGAAACCATGTAAAACAAGAGAAGACTGGGCGATTTCCGAAATATAGTTCTAACCTACCCAAAATCCAAATAATATTTTAACCCCCTATTTCCATGGAGAAACAAAGATGTTCCTGGTTAAAAGGCTTGGGAAGGGACCGTCTTGATAATAGGGATCGGGGTAGACATTGAGTCCGTTGACAGATTCAGGAGAATCAGGAAGCCAGTGCTAGATAGGATCGTTAAAAGGATACTGACCGAGAGAGAAAAGGAGTACTGCTATAGGAGACGCGACCCGGCGCCATGTATAGCGGCGAGGTTTTGCGCCAAGGAGGCCTTGCTTAAGGCTCTGTCGACCGCCAGGTTCATCGGAATAACGTGGCGCGACATGGAGGTCGTAGGTAGGCCTCCAAGGCTTAGAGTCAAAGGCAGGCTTAAATCTTTACTTAAAGAGAAAAAAGTCGGCAAGATCCACTTAAGCATAACGCATTCAGGCGGCTACGCTGTGGCAGTAGTAGTCCTTGAGGGCTAGCCGCCCGCCTTCTTCTCCTTAAGCCTCTTGATCATATACTCTATGGCCTCGCCCACCGTCTGGTTTTTCTCAGCGTCCTCATCCGGTATCTCTATGTCGAAGGCCTCCTCCAGCTCGGCTATAAGCTCTATAGTGCTCAGGGAGTCAGCCCCCAGATCTTCGATAAACCTCATTTCAGGCCTGAGCTCAGACGGGTCTAAACCATATTTTTCAGCTATTATCCTTCGAACCTTCTCCTCGATCTCCTTCTCATCTATAGGCATATAACCACCAACCTACCTTTTCAGGGACTTCCTAATGTAGGTTTCCCTCTCCTCCCTGGTCATCTCGTAAAGATATTTGAAGAGGTTTCTCTCCTCCTCTGTCAGCTTAACGTTTCTCCTCGCCATCGCGGCCTCGGCCGTCCTAAGCATCCTCCGCAGGCCTGACCCCCTGCTGAACCTTCCAGCATAGTACCATGTGAATGATGGAATGTACTTCGGCGACAGATCGGTTGATAGAACATTGCACATGACTCCTATAACCGTCCCGGTGTTAAGCAGTGTTCCTATGCTCGTCTTAGTATGGTCGCCTATGAAGCTCCCCACCTTCAGGGATCCCGTCTTAACAAACCTGCCGTTTATGAAGACCTGGACCTCCGAGTAGTCGTTTTTAAGATCGCTGTTGGTCGTGAGCGCCCCAAGGTTAACCCATTCCCCGACGTAGGCATGGCCTAGGAACCCGTCATGATACTTGTTGCTGTATCCGTGGATTATGCTCTCCTCAACCTCTCCACCAAGCCTTGTAACGGGCCCCGCCGTGACACCCTCCCGTATTTTCGCTCCCGTCATAATGTATGTCCCAGCCCCGATGCTGGACGGCCCCTCTATGAAGCTGAACGGGTAAACCTTCACGCCGCTATCTATAATCACCGGGCCCTCAGAAGCGTCTATCACGACGTTCGGATATATTTTCGCGGTCTCAGCTATGTACACATCCTCCTTCTCCCCGACTATCTCCAGGCTCCCATGAACCTTCCCATGCACACCTCTTCTTCCCAACCGCCTGAAGTCGTACCTTATCATATCCGGGTTGCTGAACACCAAGTCCCAAGGCCAGTTCAGAACCCTGGCTTTAACCTTTCGCCCCCCAAGCTCCTCAGCAGCCCACTTAATCCCGTCCAGCAGGCTCGGCTTCTCCAGCATCTTCAGGACAGTCTCCTTACTAGCCTTCAGGTAGATTAACTGACCGTCACCGTCGGAGAAGGCAGCCTCCTCCCCCTTAATCTCGAGAACCTCTCCTGAATACAGCCATCTACCGTTTATGAACAGGACATCGTCGCCTTTAAGAAAGCCTGGCTCGTTAACCTGGAAGTCGGGGTACCGTAGCCTGACGACAGGAGCTATATAATCCCTAACGTACAGGCATACCCCTTCACGACAACCCAGGAAATCCAGTATCTTGTCGATGACCAGGGTGCGCCCGCAGCGGAGCTCGAAAACCGCCCTGGTCATTGTTAGAGGAAAGAAATCCGTCGCTTTCTCGTCCTCGAATATACATACCTTCATACCCATCACTCGGGCTAGCAATACTGGAAGAGAACTAATAAAATTAGCGTCGCCCCTGGAGAGAATCACGTACGCGTTGACTAGCCTTATGCGGATACCTGCCTACTGCGGTGCTCAATGATTTTCCTCAGAGTTTCAGCCGCTATCACAAGTTCCTCATTCGTCTTCACAACCAGCACCTTCACCCTGGAGTCATCGGCGCTGATGAGCCCCCTGTATTTCCAAGGCGAGTTATTCCTTTCCTCATCTATCTTTACGCCGAGGAACTCCATGTTATCCAGCACCATTTTCCGGACAACCGGAGACCCCTCTCCAACCCCCGCCGTAAAAACTATGGCGTCCACACCGTTCATGACCGCTATGTAGGCCCCTATATATTTCTTAAGCCTATGTACATATACTTTCAAAGCCCTGAGAGCTCCGGGATCCCCTTTAGCCGCCCTATCAATTATTATCCTCATGTCGTTACTTATCTCCGAAAGCCCTAGAAGCCCGCTCCTCCTGTTAAGTATATCGTACACCTCGTCTATACTCAGCCCCTCCCACTCCATCAGAAAGTAGATTATCGAGGGGTCTATGTCCCCTGACCTCGTACCCATGACAAGGCCCTCCAGAGGAGTTAAACCCATGCTGGTCTCCACAGACCTCCCATGTTTAACAGCGGTAATGCTAGCGCCATTGCCTAAGTGACACGTGATTATCTTAAGCTCCTCCAGCGGCCTCCCCAGGATCCCCGCGGCCCTCCTGGCCACGTACATGTGGGAGGTTCCGTGGAAACCGTATCTTCTCACCCTATACTTCCTGAAGTACTCGTAGGGTATCGCGTACAGGTAGGCCTCCTCGGGCAGAGTCTGGTGGAAAGCCGTGTCGAAAACAGCCACGTGGAGCGCCTTGGGGAACAGCTTCTTAGCTGCCCTTATACCCATAAGGTTAGCCGGGTTATGCAGCGGAGCCATCCTAGAGAACTCCTCAATTATTTTTTCAACCTCCTCGTCGACGACCGTCGGCGTCCATATCTTGTCGCCTCCATGGACAACCCTATGGCCGACACCGGCTATCTCGTCCACGTCGCTTATGACGCCCTTATCCTCGTCGAAGAGAACCTTCACTATGTGTCTGAACCCCTCCTCGTGATCCGCCACAACCTGGTCGTAGCTTATGCTGCCCCTAGCCGACCTGTATTTTATATGGGAGATCTCCTCACCTATCCTCTCAACTATGCCTCCAGCGATCTCCTTAAGGTCGGCCTCGCTCTCCCCCTCGAAAACCCTGAACTTTATGGAGGAGCTCCCCGAGTTAACAACAAGTATCTTCATTTCTTTAAGGCACCCGCTATAGCCGATACTATGGCTATGACCCCCACTATGTCTTTAACGGTAGCCCCCCTTGAAAGATCGCTCACCGGCCTCTGAAAGCCCTGCAGTATGGGGCCGTAGGCGTTCGCGTTAGCCAGCCTTTGAATCAGCTTATACGCTATATTCCCAGCGTTAAGGTCTGGGAATATGAGGATATTAGCCCTCCCCGCCACGGGGCTACCGTCCTTCACCTTCCTCTTGGCCACCTCAGGGATCAACGCCGCATCGGCCTGAAGCTCCCCATCAACCACTAGGCCGGGATCCTTCCTTCTAGCTATCTCAACAGCTTTCACAACCTTGTCGACCATGGGGTGGGAGGCACTGCCCTTTGTCGAGAAGGAGAGCATGGCAACTCTCGGCTCCCAGCCCAAGAGCCATCTGGCGCTTCTAGCTGTAGCTACGGCTATCTCAGCCAGCTGCTCCGGCGAGGGATCTATGTTGACAGCACAGTCAGCGAATACCAGACATCCGTCCTCACCCCCTTTGAAGCCGGGGATCTCCATGAGGAAAAAGCTTGAGGGTGTACTGATGCCCTCCTGCAGCCCTATCACCAGGCCGGAAGCCCTGATAACATTAGCGGTCGTGTTCACGGCTCCGGCAACCATCCCATCCGCCTCGCCGAGCCTGACCATCATAGTGCCGAAATACAGAGGTCTACTCATTATCCTAGCCGCTACTCTCTCCTTGCTGTCAGGCATACTCCTCAGCTTCAAGTACTCTCTGGCGTAGACGCCTACCTTGTCCCTGTAATCGATTACCTCCACGCCGGAAAGCTCTAAGCCCAGCCTAGCGGCATAGCCCAGGATCTCGTCCCGGCTACCGAGGAGAATCGGGATTGCTACTCCAAGCTTGGAGGCTAAAACCGCCGCCCTCAATATCCTCTCGTCCTTGGACTCAGGTAGCACAATCCTGGAAGGCGATTTTCTGGCTCTATCGAATATCTTGTCCATTATCCCCAAGACTCTATCACCAAGCAGTATTAACCGTTAGAAACTATTATATCCTACTTCAACCGTCGACGAAAAACTGTTCGACATTTCCACACACGACTATAAGCCCTTTCACGCCTCGAAGCACGGCGAAAGACGGGCTCTCTAACTAGCTTCCCGGTCTTTTCCAGCTTGGCCGTGACCCCGTGCCTCAACGTATTTTTCCAGCAATATACTGTAGATTTCCCAGGCCTCTTAGCTAGGACGCTTGGTCGAAAACTTGATTATCATTTCATCTAGAGAATTGATCTTTAAAATCAATATTTTTTATCATAATATTTACTTTTCAAGAGCTCAAAGGTGAACAACTAGATATAAGTAAAAATTTATATTTAATACGGGGGTTTTTCTTTCATGTATGGAAGGATATTTGCTTGGGATCTCTCTATTCATCACAGCTAAGGTGACAGAGTTTCTAAGCTTAATCAGCGTATCATTTAGCGAAAAAGTAACTGAGAGGTTTTCAGAGAAACAGCCTCCATTTGAGTTAGCTCTGGAGCGGCTTCAGATGATTACTATTCTCACGCTTATATTCATCCCAGCTACCAACTTCCTCTTGTGTGATCTCTTCATAGGCGTTATGCTTAAGAACACGGCGTTTATCGTGCTTGGACTTCTTATAGAACTCTTCATCCCGATGATAAGTTCCTACTTAGGGGAAACATTCTCTAAGAAGGTCGAGAAACGACATATAAAGAAGATGCTTTACAGAGAGGTTGAAATAGGAAGTTGGTATAGCCTAATATCTGTGCGTAAAGTGGTTCCAGTAGTCGTGTTAAACGAGGAAACTCTCAGCGGATTTATAAAGTTAATCTACAAAAGTAAAAATCTAATATACATAAATTTGCTATGTATAATATACATATCTATAATATATATAAATTTAATGCGGCATAAATCTCAACCTTTTCGTTACATGACGATTTATTGTAAAATACTACTATAAGTTAATGTTAAATAGAGATTTTCAATATATACTATATACTTAAAAAGTATTTTAACTAAGTAATTATATGCAAAAATTGGATTGTAAGCTTACTGATAAGGGAAAAAAGATTGCACAAAGGCTTTCTGAGGCTTATGATTTGTTGCGAAAAGTTAAGGAATGGAACGTGTGCATATGCACACGAAATAAACCGCATACGCCTTACACCACATCCGAATAAGGATTGCCGTTTAGTGGCCGCTAAACTGCGTAAAATCCGGTTTCATGGAAGAAAAAAGGGGTTTTTGAGCTGTATGGCTAAGGTTAAATAGGCAGCAACTAGCCTATTTAACCGTGATTAGCATGGCGGTGCCGACCCATATCTTCCGAGCCTACGACATAAGAGGGGTTTTCAACAGGGATCTGAGTGTTGACCTTATGGCTAGAATAGGCGCGGCCGCAGCAAGCTACGCCGGAGAGAATTTTATAGTGGGCTGTGATGTCCGGGGAAGTAGCCCGGCGCTTAAAGCCGCGTTATCGGCTGGCATCATGTCTGCCGGCTTCAACGTGTATGACATAGGCGTTATACCTATAGGTGCTGCCTTTTTCGCAGTCTTAGAGCTCAAGAAGGGAGACCTAGCATATGTTACGGCATCTCATTTACCGCCTGAATGGAACGGTGTTAAGTTCTGTGATTCATCCGGCTATTACTATGAGCCAGACGACATATACATGATAAGGGACCTCGTCATCTCAGGCAATTACAGAAGAGCAGGATGGGATGCTGCTGGACGGGTCGAGGATGTAGAGATTCTCGAAAGCTATGTGGAGTTTCTAGAGGATTTGACTAGAGGTGGAGAGCTTAAGGTTGTGCTGGATCTGGGAAATGGAGCTACCGCCCTAGTGGCTCCCAGAATATATCGTGATCTAGGCTTTAAGGTCTTCACATTGTTCGACGATATCCACCCTGGTTTCCCGGGGAGAGGATCGGAGCCGACTCCTGAGGCCCTGGGGAGGCTTCGCAGAGAGGTTAAGCGACGGGAAGCCGATTTAGGCATGGCGTTTGACGGAGATGGAGATAGAGTTGTCTTTGTTGATGACAGAGGCCGTCCTCTGCTGCCTGAGCAGGCGGCGATAGTCCTTCTTGAAAGCTGGGGCGTTAAGGGCCCAGTTGTTATAAGTGTTGATGCTTCAAAAATTCTTGAGGATTACGTTAGGTCGAGAGGAGGAAAAATCATCCGGATACCTGTTGGCCATACGTTCATGGTGCGCACTGTTACCGAGAAGAAAGCCCTGCTAGGCGTAGAACACTCAGGGCATTTCGCAATAGGAGGTTTCTCACGGTTTGACGACGGCATTCTGGCCAGTCTTAAGTTCTGTGAAGCCGTGGTTTCACTTGGCAAACCTATTTCAGAGGTGGTTCCTAGGGCCTACGCTATGAAACAGGCTAAGGTCAGAGTTGACGACCAGATTAAGTTTGACGTTGTAAATACTGTTAAAGATATGTTGGAGAGGAAGTATGGAAGCGTCTGCGCGATAGATGGTGTTCGAATAGATGGCGAGAATTTCTGGGTTTTAGTCAGAGCGTCGAACACTGAACCTATAGTTAGAGTTACAGTCGAGGCTGAGAAAGAGGAAGAGGCTGAGAGGATCCTCAGAGAATATGTTGAACTCGTTACAAATATTTACGAAAAGGTTAAATTTTCTTCTAGGTAATCTTGATAACGGTGAAGTGGATTGTCGAAGAACGTAATAGCCGTGAAAGGTGTTCCTCCTGATCTTTACAGGAGAGTTAAAAGCGCCGCCGCCGGGATGGGAATTTCACTTGGTACAGCTGTCAGCCAGGCTCTTGAACTCTGGCTAACGTTGAGAAAGGGTGGATACGTGGATATACTTAGAGGAGAAATCGTTAAGAAACTGGATGAAATGATAGGTTATGCTGGTCTTGGAGAAAGTAGGTTCGCTAGAATATATAGTAAGCTAGTTGACCAAGGTAGAAGATGTTTTGTTGCAGGAGATATTTTTAACAAGGGAGTGATGCTAAACGATACTAACTGCTTAATTGTTATTAGAGATCTGGTTAAAGGGTCATTAGATGGGGTTGTTTCTATAGTAAACTTACTTACCATAATTGAAACGGCAACAAAGGAAAACAAAGGTAAAATAATTAAGGATATAGTCGAGTGTATACCTTTCGATAAGGTAGCCTCACTGAACTGGCAAACTCTTATCAAAGCAATAGACCTATCTGAAAGATACAGAGTTAGTATATTACATGGAATTCTATTCGCCCAAATAATGGATTATGATCTAAGAATAGTTATATCAACCGACCCAGTCTTTGATAATATAGATGTTATAAGAGTCGATCCCTCTATTAAATAATGGTTATCTTGTTTACCAGACATATACTCTTCCTGGTAAATAAGATAACCATAGTTTAGAACAAAAAGAATGTTTTAAGTCCCAAACTTTCGCATAACTCCTTGATTTCTGATTTCACTTCATTGTAGTATCTCAAGAAGGACTGCTTATTGCTTAATACTTTATTTACTTCGTTCCATCTGCCCAATTTTTTAACAGCCCTTTCTATGTATTGTCTGTTGCCGTATTTTATATTCAAAGTATCGATTACCACCCTGTCTACATTTATTTCGGATATCTTTCTTAGCAAACTATCTAACCTTGATTCACTCAATATAGGTATAAAGGGAGCAATAAAAACAAATGTCCTAATACCTTCCCTGTTCAAGATCTCCAGAGCCTTTATCCTCCTGAGGGGAGAAGGGGCTTTAGGCTCTAATACATTGCTTATCTTCTCGTTTATCGTCGTTATTGTAAGCCCGACTTCTATATTCTTCATTCTTGTCAATATGTCGATATCACGTAGCACTAAGTCTGACTTAGTCAATATTACTAATTGAAGATCCGTTTTAGACAAGATTTCCAGTGATCTGCGTGTTAAAAGATACTTGCGCTCTAGCGGTTGGTACGGGTCGGTGACACTACTTATCAGGATACTGCCCTTAGTAATCTTTTTAACCTCGGAGGCCAGCACTCGAGGAAGATTTATTTTTATATAAACGAACTCTCCCCATTCCTTATCCGTACCAGTGTATTTAGTCATGAAACGGGCGTAGCAGTATGCGCATCCATGTTCACAGCCTATATAAGGGTTTAACGCGTAATCTATATCATAAATCCCGCTTTTCACAAGAGCTGACCTAGCCCTAACCCATCTTATTTCCACGTCTACTTTCACCCTACTGTATACACTCAATATATTACCTCGACTTTCGTAATAATAGTTGATGCATAAAGAGCTTAGAAGGCAGCGATTTGTAAAAAAGGTGAAAAAACGTATTCCTTGGCTATCTCACGTCAGCGATAACGCTAAAGATTTCCTTGAAATAACCCCCTCCATAGAAAATGTCAAGTTGAGAGTACCTAGAGGCTCGCTCTGCCCAATTTGCAGAGGCTCCAAACTACTATGCGGCAAGAAACGGTGCCCTATACTGGTTAAATTCTATTCTTTCGCCAAGATAAGCCGTAGCATCAGCACCGTTGACCTAGAGGGGTCTTCACCCCCCGATGTTTTCGTTGGAAGAATCGGTTACCCATACGTCTATGCTGGGCCTTTAATGCCGCCGTTTAAGGGTGACACAAGCCTTCTGTCACAGACGGAGCACTGGCTTTCAAGAAACATCTCCATAGATGACGTGGTCGATTTCAGAATAAAGCTTGTAAGAGGTAAGTTCCCGGTTAACGTAGCCAGGCCCTGGAAAGGAGGACGACTTCTCGAGGCTACGCGAGAACTCGCTTTGTCGGCCAAATGTGTAGACGGCGAAATGCTTCTTAAAAAGCCTCCTTCAGGCTCTGTGCTCCTAAGTGATGACGTGCAGCCTATGGGTCCCTCTGCTCCTGTACGGGATCTAAAGCTTTATAGTGTTAGGACTGACCCTAGGCTGGAGAAAGCGTTTTACGATGGAGACTTGCTGGCCAGAGATGCTGTAGTGGAGCTTTACAGAGATGGTGTATATGTGTCCTCTATTCAGAGGGCTTTCAGCGTTGGGGCCTTCGGTCTTGAGGCTAGGCGTAGACTTGTACCAACTAGGTGGAGTATAACGGCCGTAGACAGTATTATTTCAATGGAGCTTAGGGATGCTGTAGTTAAACAATACGAGCCTATTGACGAATATAGGATCTATGAAACCTACCACTTGGATAACCGGTTTGTGGTTTTAATGATGCCTGACTACTGGGCGTACGAGCTTATAGAGGCATGGTATCCGGAGACCTTGTGGAATCCGGATAAATACAATATATCCGTTTGCGGCGACCATGAGTTTTACCAGGGTCGGCGCGGCTATGCCTCTATAGGAGGTTGCTACTATGCAGCCAGGCTGGCCGTAACCGAGCATCTGACGCGAGAGAAAAGACAGGCTAGGGTGGTGGTTTTAAGGGAAAGTTATCCCGGATACATATTGCCGGTTGGAGTCTGGTTTGTTAGGGAGTCTGTTAGAAATGCTCTTCGTAGAAAGCCGGTAAGGTTCACGACGCTAGAGGAGGCGCTTAGCTACATCGCCTCTAGAATGAGGATGAAGCTTAACACGTGGCTTGAGGTTAGCCAACTACTTAAAGATACTATGAAACAGGCGAAAATGGATAAATTTTTGGTTTAGTAAACCTGTGCCTAGCAATTTAGTGCAACTAATTTGCTACTGGCTTCTAGCCGTTAGTTTGGCGGAGATGCTGTCGGGATCATCCGCAAAAATAGTTTCTCGATGGATAAGTGACTCCTGGCTTCTCTTTGGAGTCTTCGATAGATACCGCTAAATACAGACATGGGTTTAGGGGAATACAACAGGTGTTAGCTGTGGACAACCCATACGATATAGGGTGCTTCG
>CAYSTQ010000038.1:0-10715 GCA_964433855.1 uncultured Thermoproteales archaeon | reverse complement strand
GCAGTATCGCCTGAGTCCATTGAGCCGGTTGACCTGATATTTGTAACGCATGACCATGGAGACCACCTGGGGGATGCCGTTGAACTGGCTAGGCGGATGGACGCTACCCTGGTTTCGATCTATGAAGTGGCACAGTATGCTTCGTCGAGAGGTGCTGGGAAGGTTGTCGGGATGAACATCGGCGGCGTGGCTGAGGTTGAGGGGGTTCAGGTGGTCATGACGCCTGCGCTCCACTCGTCTAGCAGGGGGGCTCCAGCGGGCTTCATAGTTTCTGCTGGCGGTGAAAGCGTGTATCACGCAGGTGACACAGGGTTTTTCTCGGACATCTCTGCGTATGCCGAGCTTTATCCTGTGGACGTTGCGTTGCTTCCTATAGGGGGTGTATACACGATGGATCCGAGGCAGGCTGCCAGGTTTGCCGCGTTGGTTAAACCGAGGATTGCTGTGCCGATGCACTATGACACGTTTCCGGCTATAAGGCAGGATCCGGATTTGTTTAAACGATTTGTGAAGGAGCTGGATGTCGGCATAGAGGTGGCTATCTTAAAGCCTGGTGAAAAGCTGGATTTCTAGAGTGTTGAATTCCCGAACAATTTTTCTGGATTTTTAGTTTTTATTTTTTAACGTTAGGCTTAGTGGTAGTTTATCTGATATGTGGGATTCCCTGAAAATGTAAAACAATGTTTTTAGCCTCATGCTCCTTGTCCCTGTATGGATTTTCCCTGGTTTACGGATTTTAGTTCTGCTGTTAACTGTTGAGAATGCTTTAGTAAGGGTTAGAGCCTGGGGAGAGCTAAAAATATCTTGCTGGAATAGGTTATGTAGAGGTTTTTTCTCTGGCTCTCCTGATGTATCTTCTCCTGTCGTCTAGGCTTAGCGATCTCCAGAGCAGTAGCTGTTTTCGGACGTCGTCGGTGAATGCCCTGACCCCTCTTATCCACACGTATTCTACGCCGCTTAGCCTCTTTATGCTTATGGAGGTCTTTACCTGTTGAGAGCCGTAGGGTATTAGGAAGTGTATGTCGCCTTTCATTATGACGCCGTAGTCGAATGGCTTTATCCTCATGGTTGAGGAGACTATGGTTACTTCTCCGTCGGCGCCTCTTCTCTTGCTGACGTTTATGTCGTCTACGACGAAGCGTTTCGCTCCGGCTTCGCTTCTGAGGCTTTCAAGGTATTCCACCAGGTATTCGACTAGGCCGTCGAGTTCTAGCGGGCTTATTACTACAGGGATGTTTATCAGGTATTCGTCGCCTCTTCTAACGCCGGCTTTCTCAAGCTTCCATTTTCTCTCGAAGGAGGGGGTTACGCTTCTTGAGGCTAGCCACATCGGGTAGAGGGTTGCCAGGAGTATCACCAGTATTGAGGAGGCTACGGCGTAGGCGAGCCATGAGGAGGCCGTGTTTATCTTTAGCTGCGGTATGAAGTGGGGGGCGGTGACTCCGAGTAGGTAGCCTATGAAGCCGGAGACTACGCCTATTACGGTGAACTCGGCCAGGAATATGCCTACTACGTGTATCGGGGAGAGCCCTACGGAGCTTAGGATGCTTACCTCGCGTCTCCTCTCGTAGACGGCGCCGAGACCTGTGTTCATCAGTATGAACAGTATTATGAGCGAGGGCATGAGTACTTCGCTGCCGACGAGCTGGCCCTGCATGTACCTGGTAAGTATCTTTACTTGCCCGTTGACGCAGGCGTATACCTTGAATTCAGTCCTGGCTGTGAGCCTGTAGGCCGCGTCGTAAACCATCTTCTTGTCCTTGAACTTGATCGCTATGTTGAACACGGCTCCGTACCGCTTGAGGACTATCTTGTACGGCACTATTATGTAGCTGGTGGGGTCCAGCCTGTAGGTCTCAGCCATCCCTCTCCCGCCGCCGACCTGCTCCATTGCAAGAGGCGATATGGACTCCTTGTTAAGGTCTGTTATGGCTTTGAGGACTTCTGGGTCGAAGAAGCCGACTACTTTGAGGTTTTCACCCATGACGCTTATGTAGCTGTTCAGAGTGACGTTATACCATTCCTTATAGATGCTTGGCACTATACATTCCGCGGCCTCGTCTGAGAGGAAGTATCTGCCTTCAACTATCACGTCTCTTTTGTTTATGCCTGTGACCTTGGCTTCGTCGACTGATAACCCAAGTATTCCGTCTATGAAGAACATCTTGCCGCTCTCCAGATTCGTAGCCTTTATTCTCCCCTGTACGGATTCTATGGGCATGCCCGTGACGAACGCTATTATGCCCGGCTGGAGGTAGGCTCTCGGGGCTAAGGCTTCCAGTTCGCTGCCGAACTCTCCCCTGAGGCTATCCATGACCTCTAGCGGCAGAATGCTTAGCTCGCCTCTCATGACCAGTAGGCCGTCGTAAGTGTGTGGTGTCTCCGGTAACTGATATGTTTCAGCCACCCCTATGGCCCTGCTCGCCGTCACGGATACTGTGCTGACGAAAGCGGTTACGACGACGGTGGCCGATATCATAGTTAGCAGCGTCCTAACCTTTCTTCTTCTCAGGTTTCTGGTTGCCAGTGAGGCGGCGAGGACGAGGGCGCCTGTTCTGCTTATCTCCGAGAAGTGTACGCCGAGCATCTCTTTTCTAACCCTTTTAGTTATCTCCATCACCTTGCCTATGATCATCACCGTCGGTATGGCTGTGAGTATCGTGAGTATGAATGATATTGCTACAAGCGGCGCGTTGGAAGCTATGCGGAGCGCCGGGTGGACGAAGTACATTATAGCTGCGGCTATCAGGACTATGCATACCATTGCCAGGGTTTTTTTGCGTATGTTCTGATAGTCGAAGATCAGGCTTTCCATCAGGTAGGCGAACGGTATGGCTAGTAGGAGGAAGAATATGGCTGTGACGGCTGTGTCCTGCATGGTTCTTCTTAGGTCTAGGTATGCTAGCCGGCTGTAGCTCCAGGCGACGGAGGCGAGCGCCATTGCCTTGTCGTAGTCGCCTTCGTTCAGGGCTTTGAGGGCTTCGTTAAAGGTATGGTTGGCTTCTCTGTAGTGGTCTTCCAGGGCGCCTAGATACATGTTCTGGCCGTGGGCCTGAGCCAGCCTTTCCCTGCAGAGTGTTATGAACTCTTTCGCGTAGACTAGAGGGCCGAGCCTTATTATTATCTGTTCGCCTGGCTTAGGCGTATATCCTCGGCCGCTGTTGGTCAGTATTATCAGGTGGTCTCTCGAATACTGTGGGAAGACTATTATGTCCCATGGCGGGCCCGGCTCAATATTTGGGTCTGTACTGACGTATACCGCGACCCTAGGTCTCAGGGTCTGTCTGGAATAAGTAAACCATGCACAGTCGAAGTTTATGCCGAAGTATTTGGCGCCGTTCTTAGTGTTGTGGTTTACTGCTAGCAGGTCGGGGAATATTGGGACCATGACCTCCGGGTCCACTACGTCGAAGAGTATTATTGAGGATGCTTTGAAGACGGATGTTCTAACTATGAAGTCTGCAGCCGTAACCCTTACGAAGAAGCTTGGGAGGGCGTTGTCCCCGAAGTCGGGAGCATATTCAACCGGTCCTTGAGACGGGGCGTCCTTAAAGGCGTATATGTTATATGCTCCGGTTATACCGCTTGACGCCACTCCCCTGATGACAGCTACCCCGTTTTCGTCGGCTTTAGCTATCAATAGATGGTTGACGCCTTCGCTTATAGGGTTAAAGTGAGCCACGACCAGCGCGTTGGGTACTGGCTTATAGTCCTGCACTGTTTCATCGTATTCCTCAACGTAAACCCTGAGGGCGGGGAACGCTTTGAGGTCTATCTTTGACGAGATGTAGTTCGGTATGTCCTTTTCGTACTGTGCAAGCCTGACAACCCAGGTTAGAGTGAGCAGATAGTATGGCCATAGATTATCTATTTTATTTTCTATTGAATACCAGTTGTCTGCTGGCGTGCCGCGTTTCGGTGAGGCGGTGCCGTAAGTTACGGTGAAGCCGTAGCCTCCGACCCTTAAGAAGGGTTCTAGCTCGAAGAATCTTCTCCTGCTTAAGGCGTTGGATGCTGGATCGTAGAACGGGGTGTTGGTCAGCCTGCCTTCCTGCACCATGTTGCCTATGCCTATACCATGTTTATTGTATAGATAGGCGAGGACGTCGTCCACTCCGTAGCCTGTTGAAGGATCGTAGACGCCGAAGGAGCCGTCTGGATCTATGTATTTCTGCTCTCTTAGCCTGTGGGTCTGCGACGTGCCGCCGTAGAACGAGCCTGCATCGTATATCATGAGCTCGGTTTCCCCGGCTAGCGAATAGTAGGCTGAGGCGTCTATATGTAGAATGATGGGGATGTGGCCTCCCTCCATGTATAGCCAGGATGGGCCGACGGCCTGGTTTTCTTTAATGCGCCGGTAGAGGAATTCTCTGGCTCCGGCTAGTCCTTGATGATGCCCGCTGAACGCCACGAATACTATGTTGCGCTCGGTCTCTACTCCAGACAGATATCTGGCGATCTCCAGCATTACGGCTACCCCTGTGGCCTCGTCGGCGCCTGGAGCCCATCTAGGCGCTACTGACCAGGAGTCGTAGTATGAGGTGACCATTATGGCTTCATCCTGATGCTGGGAGGCGCTTCTCGCCTTCTTGATAGCTATTATGTTCCATGTGGTCACCTTCTTGTAGTCCATGTCCACCTTGAGCTCTCCGTAAACCGGTTTTTTAGCGGTTTTCAACGCTTCAAGGAGTTTGATCGAGTCTGATCTGCTTAGCAGGACTCTTGGTACGTCGAGCGGTATCATGAGGAACTTGTTCATAGCCTCAAAGGTGGTGGAGTACACTGATTGCTCGTCGAACAGGAAAACTATTGCTGCCGCCCCCAGGGATACGGCTTTAACCCATCTGTCGCCGCTGTCGAAGCCCATTACGACTATGGCGCCGTTCATGTCCAGGCCTTTGAACTCCTCTCCTTTCCCTATGTAGATCAGTTTACCGGTTATTCCGGGGGTTGCACATGTTTCGACCAGGTTGGGCCACAAGGCGTAGGCTTCCAGTTCGAAGGCGCCTGACCCCTTAATCTTAACCTTTAAAGTCGACTTTTTCTCCATGGGGACAACTACTGTGAAGTTCTCGATGTAGACGTCGAGCCCGTAGCTTTTCAGGGTTTCAGCTATGTATTCGGCTGCTTTCCTGTTGCCTTCGTAGCCCGGCATTCGGCTTTTAAGTGAGGAAAGGAACTTTACGTGTTCTTTGACGTTACCTAAGCTTTCACGGACATACTGATGGTATTCTAGGACGTCTTTTCCCGTTGTCGGCTGTGCCTGCACGACTGTTAAGCTGATTATTTCAAGGATTAACAGTAGCATTGCTACGCCTAACTTTTTCTTCATATTCCATCACTCATTACGGGGCCTTCAATTGTTGAGCGTAATTACGGTGGTTACCTAAATATAATTCTTTCCTTAAGGGGTTTACTTCAAGATTCGTTAGGTAATAACCGTGTAAAGCTAAAGAAAAACATGACGTTTCCTGAATCAGCGCTGCTTAAAAACGCTGGAATTCTTAATATGTTAAAGGTCTGGTTTACATATGAAAGCGATTAGTCTAAGCTAAAATTTTGATATGGTGACCGGTTCGCTATTTAAAAAATATTTTAATGGTAAAGGTGCTTGTTAATGATTGATCTAGAATAGAATGGCCGTATTTTTAAGTTAGTTAGGCTTACGCTGGGATTTTCTCCGGTAAACCCTTTTTAAGCTTTACCGCAAGATTTTTAAAGACTTCTAAGCAAATGTAGGTGAACCCCGACTAAAAATAGATTAGGTGAAGGGAATGGGCGAAGAAACCGTTAAGGAGGCCTCACAGGCCCTCTCGGAAAAGCCAGCCGCCGGTTACGGGTTACCTATTAAGGGGCTGGCCCTAGGCGTTCTCGGCATAGTGTTCAACGCCGTCATACAGACCATAATAGGGCCTGTAAGCGGCTTCGGCCCGACTGGAGAGACCTCGCTGATGGTTGTGATATTCCTCGGCCTTATAACCGCTTACGCTAAGAAGATAAGACTATCATGGGAGGACTACGTGGCGATATTCACGATGACCTACGCTGCCTCAGTCGCCAACGCTGGCGCCGGATACTTCGCGTTTCCGCTGTGGCTGCACACCGACGCCGTGAGCTGGCTTAACGTTCTCAAGTCGTCAAACGCCGTACCTCCAGCGTTCTTTGGACCTAAACACCTTTATGAGCTAGCTATAGAGGGCGGCACATCTCCGCCGTGGGGCGAACTGCTGCCGTTTGCGTTCACCGGGTTTGCCTACACGATGCTTCTTGGGCTAGCATTAATCTTTGCCGCCGCACCCTTCAGGAGACAGATCATCGAGGTTGAGCGGCTACCGTTCCCGGTCGCTACCGCTACTTACAGCGGCGTGCTAAACCTCTATGCTGTAGGGGAGGAGGCCAAGGCTCCGATTCTCGGGTCTAGGAGAGCATGGGTTCTCCTCGGCTTCCTTGTAGGCTTCCTGCTTACAGCGTTTACGCAGGGCTATCTTATAAGCGAGCTCTCCACCATATGGGGCGTCAACATACCGGTTATTCCGAGTGAATGGGACATGTCTCACGACGTCTGGAAGTCCTGGCGTGGAGCGATAGTCGCGTTTGACTTCAGCGCTACCTTCCCATGGGGCTTCTTCTCGTTCTTCTTCCCGATGGAGGCTTTGATAACGATCGCTATAACGTCCATAATAACGTGGCTAGTTATAGCGCCGGCCGAGGTTAACGCCGGGATGATTCCGTCGTTCGACATGTCGATGTCCAAGGATGACTTCTGGTTCTATGCTTTCAGGGTTGAGGGCATAAAGTTCTTCTTCGCAGGCGTAGCAATAATATTCGGCGCTGTCCTGGCCCACTACGTGACTGGGCTAAGATCGTTAAGGGAGACGTGGAAGTCTAACCCTGAAGAAATAATTAAGGATTATAGGACTACTGCAATGCTCGCCCTCTTCGGCATACTGGTCTTCCTAGGCATAGGCGCGGCCTTCGGCGGAAACCTGCTTGTCGTATTGTTCACGGCGATCTACATACTGTTCCTGGTGAACATATACTACATACGGACAATAGGTGAAGTAAACATGATGTGGGGCGTATGGGCGGTCTACTTCATCCACACGGTTAACTTCGCCGAGGCCGTGGGAGCGTTCCAGCGGGGCGTTGAGCCGGTCACCATGACGCTTGTCGGCTCGTTTGTCCCAATGATGATGCTGCTGTACACGTCTGCTATGACCGGTGTAGCCTACATGGAGTCGAACAGGTTTGCCTTCCTTGCCCGCGTTGGGCCGAGGAAGGTGTTCTCGGCGCTCATAGTAGGCCTTGTGCTGTCATACTTCATAGAGTTCGCCCTTCAGGCCCAGCTAAACTTCCAGTTTGGCCTTAACTCTAGGTATTATGGGCAATTCGAATGGGGAGAGCTCATACTGGGGTATCCGTACAGGGTTGTCCATAGAACCGATATAATAAGCAGGTGGTATTCGCTGGACGATGTTGGCAGTGCCTCATGGCTTGGATACTACGGTGGTCTGCTGCTCGGCTTCCTGCTGACCCTGGGACGCTTCCAGCTGAACCTGCCTATATCAGCTATAGGCATGGGCTTTGCGGTCGCTATAACGCCGTGGGATTGGAGCTACACGTTCATACCGTTCCTGATAATCAAGTGGTTACTGCTTAAGATAGGCGGTGGCAGACTGTACGAGAGGCTTGGCGTGCCACTGTTCGCCGGCGCCGCTGCTGGAGGGATGTTCGCTGCCTTTGCCGCGGGTATAGCGGCCTACTTCAGGTTCCTCTACACTGGCGGCTAAAAATATTTAAAAATATTTTTTGCCTTTGAAGGTTTCTTCCCTTATAACCTGATTATTTTTAATAATATGATGGCCTGACTCTCTAGGCTCTAAACAAAATTTATAAATTGGTCTTCTCCAATAAACGTGGCAACCTCCAATAACGCTATGGCTTGATAGAGGAGAGATTATGGCGAAGGAGGTAGGACGTGCAGTTGGGGACGCGGAGGTGGAGCTTAGAGAAGGGTTCACTGACAAGGTTATGCTGGCTATACTGTTTAGCTCACTGCTGATGACGCCCGCGTTCAGCTGGGTCTCCCTGTCTACCGGCGTCGGCGTCGGCGGCATAGCTGCTGCCTACGTGGTGATGGTGATTTTCGGTGAGCTTTCAAGGTTTTTCCGGTCTCCAATGACGGAGAGCGAGCTTGCGACGATAAGGTGGGGTGCTAGCCTGGCCGTTGGCGGAGCCGCTGGAATAGCTTGGAGGGTGTTTATGAGAAAGTCGGCTATAACGAGGCAGTTCGGTATAGCTGACAAGATACCTTGGTGGTGGGTTCCGCCGGCGAACTCTCCTGCCTTGGTTCAGCGGACGATTTTCCACCCTGACTGGCTTGTCCCGCTGACCATAGGTTATATAGGGATGCCGTTCAGCATAATAGCGACCATCTCGCTTAGCTTCGTGATCAGGCAGCTGTACATGGAGGTTGAGCGACTACCGTTCCCGACGGGCGCCATGGCTGCCGAGCTGGCTAAAAGCATGGCACAGGGCTCCGAGCCTAAGAGGTATGAAATATTCTCGATAGCGGCGTTCATAGCCTTCCTCTACGGTATCGCATACTATGTGTCGCCAGCTATATTGATGGTTATAGGCGGCTATGAGAGGCCGAGAGGATTTATGCCGTCGATAATAGATCTTACGAGTTTCCTGGATTACAGCCCGCTCTATGGAGCCACTTTCGGGATAACGATTGATTTGATGGCTGTGAGCATAGGCATGATAATTCCGCGGAACGTGGTTTTCGGCATAGCGATAGGCGCCGTCGCCGCCTATATTATAGGAAACCACTATCTCGTGGCTAGCGGGCTTATTCGCTGGAAGCCCGGTACACCGATGATAGGGCCTGGGCTTACCGGTGTCTGGCAACAGCCCATGCTTGAGTACTGGATCAGCGTCAGCATAGGGCTTCTCGTTTCGGCGATCATTATACCCTTTATTAAAAACGCTAGGGCCATAGTGGAGGCCTTGCAGAGCTTCATGCAGTTGTCGGCTGAGGAGGAGCGTAGGCTCGGGGTCTGGTCGGGTAAGAAGTCGCTTGCATACTTCTTTGCTAGCAGCGCTGTCCTGGTCGCTTTAGCTATAGGCTTCGAGCTGGCCGTGAACCCAGAGGACTTCTTCAACTTTATGCCTTTCTGGCTGCTGGGCGTGCCCCTGATAACTATAGGGCTTAGCTTCGTGAACTCGCTGAGCATAGGGAGGAGCACGGGGCTTATGGGCAGCTCGCTGACCATACCGTATTCTAGAGAGCTCGTAACATGGGCTCTCTATAACGGGATAGACGGATGGTTTAACCCGTTCATATCTATGATTGACGGCGGCACTATATTGATAGGGTATAAGGCCGCGGAGCTAACGTATACTAAACCCATGAGCATAGTTAAGGCCCACGTGGTCGATACCATTGTTTCAAGTTTGTCATCGCTGTTCTTCAGCTACCTGTTCTGGGCTACGTACGATATCCCGTCAAGAATACTTCCAGCACCAGGTTTCTATTCACAGGCCGCGCTAACTTCTCTGTATATAACTAAGCAGTTTGGCTTCTTTAAGCCTGAGCTTATAGTAGCTGGTTTAGTATCTGGCGCCGTAATCGAGCTAGTGGCACCCATCTCAGCCCTTATTTCCGCGATAGGGTTGTCCTCGGGGTTCTCCAGTCTACCCAGCGCCAGCATGGCTATACTTCTGGGGTGGCTTATAAGGGAGTTTATAAGGCGTAAGAAGGGTGACGAGTGGGTGTCGCAGTATTTGATGAGTATGGTTGCTGGGCTGTGGGCTGGCTCCAGCCTTGCCATAGCTTTGAGCACGGGGATAACGTTCGCCTACCAGGCAGTGATGCCGGGCATCTACTAAGCCTTTTATCTGAGTTGACCCTGAATATTTTTGGGAGGTCAGATTTATGCGGAGAACCAGGGGTTTCGACGTTACATCTCTTCCTTATAGGGCTAGGGTCTACATCAATAACCAGGTTCTGCTTCCAGCTAGCCTGGTTAGGGCGCTCGGGATTCGTGACCGCGCCTACGTCAGGATCACATTTGTTTTTAAGGGTGAGAGGGTTACTTTAGACAGGGTGAAGCTTCTTAGGACTAGGAATACGGATTCCAGGCAGTTCACCATACCTAAGGCTGTACGTGTTAGCGCCGGTGTTGGACCTGGCGACACGGTGGAGATAGTTGAAGTCGAGCCTTTAGAGTAAATGTTTTTAGGGCTTCGACCTCCTCTATAGACCAGAGGGATGATGTAGGTTCAAAGCTCTTAGTTTAGATGCTGAGACCGCTACACTCTGACCTACAATATGGTCAGTTCTTCAAGTGAAACCCAGCCCTATAAAAAGCCTGGTGAATTAACCTATCCGATGGACGACGTGATTTCGGAGGAGTGGGAGCGTGCTATTAAATACTTGCTTGAGGTCTCTATACCTAGGCGGTGTCCTAAGCATGTTGATGTCCTCAGGAGGTTTCACGGCTTCCTTTTAAGCCTGGGTCTCCGCCCAGCTTCAAGATATCGCCGTGTTCAGGCGGTGGCGAGATTCTTTGAGATTATGAAGATCGGCGTGGAGGATCTGGGCTATGAGGCTGTTCTCAGATATCTTGAGTTGCTGCGTGAAGAAGGAGTGGGGAGAGGCGTCTATGTTACTGTTGAGTCGTTGCGGGCATTCTTCAAGTTCATGTATA
>CAYSTQ010000037.1:0-10761 GCA_964433855.1 uncultured Thermoproteales archaeon | reverse complement strand
TGGCAGTAAGCCACTGGGGTCATGAGCCAGTATCCAGTTTTCTTATGGAAAGCCTTTCTCCCGGTTCGGAGACGAATCTTTACTGAAATGCTGCAGTAGTATTAGCTAAAGGTTCACGGCGTAGATATAGGAGTGGATTACCGTGTTCGGCTGCGATTAAATAAAAATATGATTTATGTATGGAAGAACAATTTAGATATGGATGTTTTTAACTGTAACGGTAAACCTGTGCGTTAGCGAGCTCAGCTATATGCTCCACGTATGACGGGGCTAGCTCAACCGAGGCAGGAGGCCTTGTATCGTGAATCTCTATCTTGACCCCGCTTTTCGCCAGCATGGACGCTAGGTTCTCCACATCACTTTTAACGTTAGTGTGAAGTGGGACATTTGCTTTCCCGTCGGTTATCAGGATGCCCCGAATCAGGGCGTCTACATTTTTCATCCTAAACGTCTTAGCTAGATGCAGCAAGGTTTGGAGAGCTGAGGGCAGTGGTGTTCTGCCGCCGGTCGGAAGCCTGTCCAACATCTTTAAAATAACCTGATAATTCCTTGTTGGCGGAACTGTGATCTCGGCCGATCTTCCCCTAAAGGTTATCAGCGCTACGTAGTCCCTGTTAACGTACGATTTCTCGATTAGTTTTTGCGCTATCCCCTTTGCTATACTCATCCTTTTTTGAACGCCCATGCTGCCGCTGGAATCCAGGACTATAACTGAGAGCTCAGGCTTTCTACGCTTCCTCACCCGCACTCTTACATCGCTCTCCTCTACCTTTAACGGCAGCCCCCTCTGCCTTAACGCTGCTGCATTTATGGTCGCTACAAGATCTATATCTCGGAAATACTCATCTTTTAACGGTAACATGTATGATACCTGGTAGCCGTGCGGATGTCCTATAACGGTTACCCTATAGTTTTTTGAGCCGCGCTCCATAGAGCGGTTAGACAGCCTTCCATTTTCCCTGTTTGGCTTCATACTGACGTCTACGTCTGAGGCTTTAAAGGTCAATTCTCTACCGCCGGGGCTGTCCTGATTAAAGTTTGGCTCCGCATTGTTCCGTCCTCTCTTCATCTCGCCTGTGCTGGCTTCCCCGCCTGGCTTATGATGGTGATCGGTTAGCGAGTCGGGGATCTGTGGAGGTTGGAAAGGTCTTGACTTTAATCTATGTGGTAGCGCTAGCTCCATCGCCTTCTTCAGATCCTCATATGTAACCCTTGTTCTGCCGTTTAACGCGGCTATTGCCTTCGCCGTTTTCACTGTTGTTATTTCGGCCCTATGAGTTTTTATATTTATCCTGATTATAGTGTCTATCAGGAGTTTTAGCAGGTCATCGTCCATGACTGTTCTCTTTACTAACTCCTTTGCCCTGACTATCGTTTCTCTAAGCTGTCTCTCCCTTCCCTCGTACTTCCTGTAGAACGATACAGGGTCGGCGTGGAACTCCTCAACCCTCCTAACTATCTCAATCCTCTCCTCCGGATCCGTCAAGGCTTCAACGGGGACGTAGAGGCCGAACCTGTCCAGGAGCTGTGGTCTAAGCTCCCCCTCTTCCGGGTTCATGCTTCCAACCAGTATAAATCTCGCCGGATGCCTAAACGAGATTCCCTCTCGTTCGATGATGTTCCAGCCCATCGCCGCCGCGTCTAGAAGGATGTCTGCAACATAGTCGTCTAACAGGTTTACTTCATCGATATAAAGGATGTTCCGGTTGGCTTCTGCTAGCAACCCAGGCTGAAGAGCCCTTACCCCTTCCTTTATCGCCTTCTTAATGTCTATTGTCCCGACCAGGCTGTCAACCGTTATGCTTAAGGGCAGATCCACGACCTTCATCTTTCTTTTAACAGTCTCCAGCTTATCTCCGCTAACCAGCTTTTCATAGCATGAGTCACACATCTCCAGCGGATTACGTGGATTACAGTTGAACGGGCATCCGTCTACAACCTCGATTTCCGGCAACGCCTGTGTTAACGCCCTAACCAGAGTTGACTTCCCAGTCCCCTTGTCACCACTTAAAAGAACACCTCCTATTGTCGGATCGACCGCGCAGCTCAGCAAGGCTAGCCTAGCATTCTCCTGTCCAACTATCGCCGTGAACGGGAAAACTATCTTTCTTTCATGTCTGCCCATCATTCTCCGCCTCCCGTCTATCGTTTCCGCCAAGCACATTAGCCAGAGTCCTCCATGCCCTGTTTACCTCAACCATTTTACTTCTCCACTCCTCGACTTCCTCAGGCGAGAACCAGGTGATGCCGCTTCCCTGAATCAACCCTTCGCCACTGATTCTCTCCTCCAGTAAACCCTCAACCTCAGCGTACGCCTCTCTGAGCCTCTCTAGGACTCCTTCTGGCGGTCTCCAGAGGCTTCTCTCCGCAGCCTCTATTAGCCGTCTCAGGATCTCCTCAAGAGCCCATACGTTGTTCTCCTCGAACCACTTCTTCATCTCTCCGTCTAGAACATATGTTTTAGCGATCTCGTCAAAGATCCAGTCGCTGACCAGCTTTGTGGTCGACGACCATCCGTAAAGGTGGAGGATTTTCCTTGAAAACTCGCTTGCCCCCCTGTAGCCATGCTTTCTCATCTCTGAAATCCACACAGGGTTTAGGAGTTTCGCCCTGACTATTCTCTCGATCTCGTCCCTGATGTTTCTGATCTCGACCAGGCTAGCATCCCTGGTATCTACCACTACCGCCTCGATATCGCTTCTCCCAGTTAGGCTCTTCACTGCGTTGAGGAAGCCTCCCTGATACGAGAAGTAGCAACAGCAGTTAAGCAGGTCGTGCTCATCGCTCACATGGTTTCTCGCCACCAAATCCACGTTGCTTAGGTTCAGGATAAACGCCTCCGGACTCGGCTTGCCGAAGGAGTCCCCAGTATACATGTAACATCCCCATTGAACCCACGTTTTAGCCAGGTCCTCACCGGTTTTCCAGGCTGAAGCCTCCACGGCATAGTTGACCCCGGCGCCATACGTCCCCGGCGGGCTACACCAAACCCTACACCTTGCCTCCTCAGCCCCGCCTTTACCTATCCGCCTAAGCTTTTCCAGATAGTCCAGGTAGTGTTTCCTAACATAGTTCAGCTCCAGCGGTTCGTCCAGCGCAACAATTTTCGAGACGGCCCTATCTATAAGGCGTATGTAGTTGGGAAGAGTGTCCCGGACTATACCGCTTATCCTGACCACAACATCTATTCTAGGCCTGTTAAGCTCGTCTAAGGGTATCACTTCAACGTCCTTGATGGAGCCGTTCGCCCCCCATACTGGCCGGGCCCCCATTAAATACAGTATCTGGGCGAGCTGCTCCCCGTCAGCCTTATATGCGTCGAGGCTCCACAGCCATTGACCAATGCTTTCCGGATACCTGCCATGTCTTTCAAGGTAGTGCCTGATCAGCTTATCCGCCGTTTCAACACCGATTCTCCAGGCCGCTGGCGTAGGGATAATCGTTGGATCAACCGCGTAGAAGTTTCTCCCGGTGGGGAGAACATCTATCTTACCCCTCGTGATCGCTCCCGAAGGCCCCGGCTCAATATAGCCGCCCTCTAGTCCAAGCAGGAAGCCATCGTATTCACGGCTACACTCGCTTATCCTCTCGGCCAGCTCGAGCGCCCTCCTGAAGACATCTACTAGTTTTACAGCTTCCCTTATTCTAATTCTTAGAATACCCGACACCTCCCATTAGCCTGCTGGTCTCCTCGCTCAGGATATCAACCAGCAGTTGAGGGTTAAGCTCCCCGGGAGCCACCTCCTTTTCAAGCAGCCTAGCTATAATCCTCACAGCTAATTTATGTAGGAGATCAAGGGTTTCCGAATTGGTTAAGCCAAGCCTGTTCACTATGTCCGGCCTAGTTCTTAGCTCGTCGTAGCTCAATCCTAGGCACTCGGCTAAAACCCTCCTTATGGACGGGAGCTCGTGTGAATCGTAGGCCATTGCCGCCGCAACATGCTCAGCTATCCTAGCCCTATCCCCCGGAGGGTTTCCAAACACGTGAAGCCCAGCTTCTATCTGGGTACTCCTCACATCGTTGACGTACCTATGGATCTCCCTCACCACCCTGTCTGGATCCCCGTTCTTCACCGGAATACGATGCCTCCTCGCCTTCTCAACTAGCTCATCATAGATTATCTCCGCCCTCGCATAGTCCCCAAGCTGCCTTGCGTGAAAGTACTGTGCTAGCAGTAGGTTAACCTCGTCCAGCACGTCGGCCATCCTCATAGGCGGGTACATGTGGTCAACTATCGCGGCGTAGCTCCTCCTCTTAGCTATGACCCCCTCCATCGGGTTAGACACGACGTAAACATATAGGTGCGGGACCTCGTCCACGGAGATCTCAGGCCAGCATGACAGCGACAGCCCGACGCCCTTACCGGGCCTGAACTCCAGGGCTCCATGAGTTCCGAAGTGTATTATCACGTCAGCCTTAAACACCCTGGTGATCCACCTGTAGACTGCGAGCCACTGATGCGGCGGAGTGATCGACGGATCGTGAAGTATCCTGCATACTCTCCCGTCGCAGGCTGGGCCAGCACATCCGAATTTAGGCTGGGTCGTGACAAGGATGTTCCTCAGCACTATTCCTGGAACGACGAACTTCCCGTCATAGACCATGCCCACGAGCTCTTTCGGGCATCTTCCCTGCAACACGTCTAGCGGATGACCCCAGTCGCTGATCATCTTCTCCCTGACGTCCCCGGGTAGCTCGTTAAACCACTTCATGTACGTGTCAGCGTCGACGAAGCCAACTGCGCCGCCGCTCCTAACTATGTCTTCAACTGAAGTCCACCTGAACTCGCTAAACGCCTTCCTGTCAAGAAACATTCTAACCAGCTCATCGCCGTTTTCAGGCAATGAATCGCCAACGTTGTACCCGTACTCCTTCAGCCTGCGTAAAAGCCTAACGATGCTTTCGGGAACGTCTAGGCCGAACCCGACAGCTATGTTTGCCTCAAGGTTTTTACATGGAGGATTAATTAAGATGAACGCTATTCTACGCCTGCTTGGAGGCTTACGTCTCAGTCTAGTCCAGTTCTTAACCCTTCTAGCCAGATACCTGGCGTGGGGCATGTAGGGCTCATACGACTTTACGCCGTTAAGATCCATCTTAGAGCCGGCGACAAACACCGGCTCGATCAAGCCGTCGACCTCGGGCATGATAACCCTGTAAACCTGAGACAGATAGTCAACACCTCTCTCATCCTTTAGCCAGTCATCCACGCTCTGGGATAGCGAGGCCACAGCGCTGATTACCGGCACCCCGAGCCTCTTAAGCAGGCTAACGCCTGAAACCGCCTGGAACCTCCGGGAGCCGTCCCTACTCCACCTGCCGTGATCCAGTAGAAAGAACGATGTGAGATCCACGACTGCCTCCACAACGGGCCTGCCGCCGACAAAGAAGTATCTCCTAATGCTGTCTTCAGCGGTCGGCGTATCCAGTACAGGGTCTCTGAACCCGTAGGTGAAGACCGGGATGACGCCTAACCCCTCCGCCTCTAAAGCCTCGATGACCGCCCTCACGTGGTCCAGCCGTTCATAGACTGCGCAGCTCCTGTAGAACAGTACTCCGACCAGCGGCCTTGAGGCGTGCGGATACGCCTCCAGATACTTCTCGGTAGAGTCAAACAACCCGTTTTCCGGATGCAGTATCCCGTGCCACGGGATCTCCTCCAGCCCGCCTACTTCAACGCTGAAGCCCAGCTTCCCGAGAATTAAATGGATCAGATTTCTCAGATTAGCCCTGCCGCCGGTCTTATAGTACGCTACCGCCCTTGAAAGAGTTTGAGGATCAACCTTCATCAAATGCCTGCAGGAGTCAGAGAGAGGAATAACCAATCTAGCGCCCCCATTCCTGACGGCCTCCTCCACCTCCTCCGGAAGCCCACCTGAGTAAATCAGTACAGCGTCCGCCCCTCTTATGAAGTCTACGTGTCTCGAGGCCATGACGTCGCGAACCGCGACGTATTCAAAACCGTGCTCCCTGGACTCCTCATCCAATACTTCCAGGAGCATCGGTAGAGATGCCGCCCCGTAGCCTATTACGAAGGCAAGCCTGGTCATGCGGACACCCTCAACGGCACTATGAGGAGATGCGGGTTATCCAGGATCTCCACTTCAACCCCGTAAACCTCCCTGATGTTCCCCGGGGTTAACACCTTGGACGGCTCTCCGGCGGCGAACACTCTCCCGTTCCTGAGCATAACTACGTAGTCTGAAAACCTCGAGGCCATATTCAGGTCGTGCATCGCCATTACGACCGTTAAACCATGCTCCGCCGCAAGGCTCCTTATCAATCCCAGTATCTCCAGCTGGTGTCTCAGATCCAGGTTACTCGTAGGCTCGTCCAGCAGCAGCACCTCCGGCTCCTGGGCTAGAGCCCTCGCCAAAAGGATTTTCCGCCTCTCCCCGCCGCTCAGCTCGTCGAAAAACCTGTCGGCTAAATGCTCAGCCCCAACCTGCTCGAGGGACGACCAGGCGATCCTAAGATCGTCCCCGCTTAAACGCCAGCTGACGTACGGCCGTCTACCCAGCAGAACCACTTCAAACACCGTTAACGGAACATGGATCGGATGCATCTGAGGCACGTACCCAATCCTTCGGGCCACCTCCTTTACATCCAGCCCACCGATATCGTTCCCATCCAGCAGAACTGCGCCGATCCTAGGCTTCAATATCCCGCATAGGCACCTGAGCAGGGTTGTTTTACCAGCCCCGTTCGGCCCCACGATCGAGGCCACGCTGCCCTCCGCGAACTCCACCGCAACCCCGTCCAGAGCTTTAACCCCCTCGTATGAGACCGAGACCCCTCTAACCAGGATCTTCACCGCCATACCTCCCGCCTCGCCCTAAGAAGCAGATATATGAACAACGGGACTCCGAGGAACGACGTCACGACCCCGACCGGGAGCTCCACAGGGGCTATAATGACCCTTGCAACGGTGTCGGCGGACAGGAGGATAACGGCGCCTAGCAGGGAGGAACACACCATCGAAAACCTGTAGTCGGCACCTGTGATAAACCGGGCCATATGGGGGGAAACCAGCCCGACGAACCCGATCGGGCCGGTTACGCAGACCACGGTTGCGACCGATAAGGCGGACAGAACCGTGCAGGCCAGCCTGACGCGCACTGGATCCGTTCCAAGGCTTCTGGCTGCCTCCTCGCCCATTGTCAAAGAGTTCAGATCCCAGGCATACCTAAACAATGGGATGCATGCGAGGATCGAGGGGGAGGCGAGCAAAAGCCTGTCCCAGCTAGCCATAGCCAGATCCCCCATCATCCAGTGGACAAGCATTTTTAACTGCCATTCCCGAGCCATATACTGCAGCAAGGTGATCAAGGCTGAGAAGACGTATGTCATAGCTATGCCGGACAGGATGACCGACTCAGAGGTCATGCCTTTAACCCTGGCTATCAGGAGGGCCGTTAAACAGGCGAGCAACGAGAACAGGAATGCGTTAGCTATAACGATGCAGCGGCCAAGCCCGGCTAGACCCACGCCGAGAACTATGGCTAGCGCAGCCCCAAACGAGGCGCCTAGGCTAACACCCAGGGTGAAGGGGCTGACCAGCGGGTTTCTCAGGACGCCCTGCAAGGCCATACCTGAGGTGGCGAGCGCCGCCCCCGCTGTTAACGCCATTAACGCTCTTGGAACCCTTATGTTCCAGATGATCGTCCAAGCTACGGGGTCCAGGCTAGGGTTCAGGGTAAAGAACAAGGCTAAAATCTTTGCAGGGCCTATATGCACCGCTCCGACGCTGACGGCCATCGAAAAGGACAATGGGATCGCTAGCACCAGCAGCGTCAACACGGCAACCCGCCTGCTACACCGACGGATATACCCAGATCCCGACATACGCTACACCTAGCAACTCCTCTAGAAACTCCCTGTGGAGAGCTGCCGGGTTCAGGTCGCTGAACAGGTCCGGATACATTATTTTGGCGAAGTATGCTAGCTCCGCAACCAGGCCAAACGTGTCGTGAAGCATGTCGCTGCATATCACGTAGACCCTGCCGTTCTTAACAGCCTCGACCTCGCTCCAGCCAGGCCGCGCCGCTATCTCCGCTCTGACCTCTGCTAGTGGAGCCGGGTCCACTGCCCCGTACGGCTTAAACACGCTTGATGAAACCGCCTTGATTATTACATCGGGGTTCCTCTCTATAACAGCTTCAGGGCTGATCCTAGGGTAGGTTGTCGGGGAGTCAGCGAATACGTTTACTCCGCCGGCGAGCCTGAGCAGCTCATCCCAGCCACTGCCAGGCCCGGCTGCAGTGTAGTCCCTGTATCCCTCAATGTAGACCCGAACCTTTTTCTCATCCGGGATATCCTTCACGCGGCTTACAATGGTGTCAACGATGCCCTTCCAGCGGCTTACAAGCTCCTCGGCTTTCTCAGTCCTGTTAACCAGTAATCCGAGCAGCTTGACCTCGGTGAACAGGGTCTCTATCCTGTATAGGTCGAGGCGGATGACCTTGATGCCTAGCGGCTCAAGCTTCTCCTCTAGGGCCTCAGGCTTAGGCCATCTAACATAGGTTATTACTACGTCGGGCTTCACGGTGATGATGGCCTCTGTGCTGGGTTTAAACGAGGTGCCCATCGCCGTCACTTTAGGGGCCCATGGGACGTCGGCAGCATACTTGGTTATGCCTACGATGACGTCTCTGGCTCCAAGCGCCACTAGGACCTGGGCGCTATCCGATGTTAACGCGGCCACCCTTTTCACGGGCCAGGGAACCGTAACGTATCTTCCAGCGCTGTCAACTATGGTGATTGTTTCATGTTTCTCCAACGGTTGCTGAGGCGGGGTTTGCCGTGTGAGCCAGCTGTAGCCCGCGGCGCAGGATGTCACCGCGAGGGCGAGCAGCAGTATTGCCTCAAGCCTTGTGATGCCTCTCCCGGGGTTGCCGCCGTTCCGTCGTCTCAGCATATGGTAACACCCTTTTCCGAAAAAGTAACACCTTTCATGAGCTATTTAAGCGTTTTGCCGCTTAACGCTCACCCAACCAGCCATGCCCCGGTTAGACGCTGTGTTCACAGGTTCAACACCGCACTATTTTACGGCCGTACCGTCGCCGGTAAGCGGCATGGCCAGACGGGAAACCGTTAAAACCCAGCTTAAAGATACAGTATCCGAAATCCAGCCGGCGCGGTGCACGGAGGATCCCGAATGGATACGGGGATGGAAAGCAGGAGGGAGAGAATAATCCGCGTCCTCATGGATGCGGACGAGCCGTTAGACGTTTTCCAAATAGCCTGCATCCTCGGCCTAAGCCCCCGGGAGGCGCAGTCGCTATATGAGGATCTAAGACACGTGGCGCGCACTCTTAAAAGCCGCGGTTTAACCCTTCTCATGGCCCCTCCAGCGTGTAAAACCTGCGGCTACGTCTTTAAGGACCTTAGGAAGCCGCGTAAACCCTCAAAGTGCCCGCGGTGCAGAAGCGAGAGAATATCGCCCCCAAGATTCACGGTGAAAACCCTTTGACTCAATAGACAAGTCCTCATTTAACACGGCTAAACTCGTGTGGCAACCGGGCGTCGCAGGCTAAGCCACAGGTGGCCTACGCCCTTCAGGTATTTCAAAGATATTTCCCCAGGTGGTTCCTGGGTGACACCGTTTTCAGCTGCTATCTAGGCTTTTATAGCCTGTCAGACGTGTAAATACGAGAGTATAATTCTATGCCGGGTAAGGTAGGTATGCATAGAACCAGTAGAGTTGCGGCGCGGGCAGCCCTAACTAAAATGAGAAGACTTAGATTGCTTGCCGAGGACCTGCTAGAGGACGTCAGGTCTAGGGACATCGATGCTGGAAGCCTGGCGGATCTAGCCAGCGAATACGAGGAGGCGCGTGAATGGGCTTTAAGGAACGCCCAAGAGGTATATGAGCTGATGCCCAGCGTGGAAACCAGCGTCGTCCAGGTCAGCCGGAAAGTCGGCGCTGACGAGGCCGAGATGCTCCTGTGGCGGATCGCCACCGGGTGCCGGGTGGCTGAAAAGGGCCTAGAGGAACTGCTTCATAGTACTAGGGATGCGGAGGACCTGCTGAGGGAGCTGGAGGCCCTAGACGACGAGTCTGAAGAACAAAGCGTGTCTGCTCACAGAGCTAGGCAGAGGCGGCTACACGTAAAGGCCTTGATAGACAGGACTGTAAAGGCTTTCAGAAGCGGCCGCCCGGTTAAACGCCCAGGTAAGAACAGGGTTGAGAAAATCATAGAAGAGCTATTCGTACCATACAGCTATCCAGGCTAGACCGGGCTTCCCAATGCTTAACATAGGATTCATGGACGGCCGCCGTGAGGGTACTCTCCATATCTCTTCACGGCGTCCGCCATAGCCAGGAAGTTCTCCAGAGGGACATAGTCCGGTATAGTGTTGGCCGACGAGACCATGTAGCCGCCCCCGGGGGCAACCTGGCTTATCCTAGTCCTAACCTCTTCACGGACCTCCCGGGGAGAGCCCCTGGTCAGCGTGTAGCAGAGATCGATGTTGCCGATAAGACATACTTTGTCGCCGTATCTTCTCTTTACCTCAACTATATCCATGGCAGTCGGCTCGATCGGGTGGATTGCGCAGAAGCCTAGGCTGATTAGATCATCTATGACAGGCAGGATGTTGCCATCACTATGGAAGGCCACGGGGAGATCCGTACCGTCTAGAATCCTCCTGTACCTCGAGAAGACCAGCCTCCGCAGTGTCTCCGGGGATACGAAGGGGCCTGAGCGGTAGGCTATGTCCTCTGTCACAAATATGAAGTCAACGCCTATCTGGGACAG
>CAYSTQ010000036.1:0-10783 GCA_964433855.1 uncultured Thermoproteales archaeon | reverse complement strand
GGCCTGCTGGGGCTGGCGAAGAAGTGGCTCACCGGGGAAAGCGACGAGTTCAAGAAATACGCCAAGGGAGACCTAGCCGAAGCCGTAATACTCTACAGGCAGGCCATACTGAAGGCCGAAAAAGAGGGGGAAGCAGAGAAGCCTAGGCCGATGCTCTGGATATTCTAGGTGGGTGGAGTATGGACTCCGAAACGTGGGTGGAGCTTTTGAAAGCTCCCGGAGAAGCCTGTAAGGCTCCGGGAGTCTACCTTATTAGATGGGTTAAGGAAGGAAGGCCAGTCCCTATCCCCAGGATCTTAGATGTGGATCGTAAGGGTATACTATACATAGGCTCTGCCAAGAACCTCCGTAGGAGGCTGAGGAGGCTTGTCAGAGCCCTAGATGTCGAAGGCTTGGAGAAGCCCTCCAATCGTAGAAAGCATACGGCGGCCCTAACATACCGCTTCTTCGGGTTAAACGAACACATCTGTCTTAAACTAGGCGAGATGGAGGCTGCATGGGTTTATTTCGAAAGCGTAGAGAAGGCAAGGAACCAAGAGATAGCGGCTATTAGGCACTATACCGAAAAATACGGGGAGGCCCCGCCGCTTAACAGGCAAATCGCTAGAATGACCGAGCCAGAGGAGGAACTCGACCCTAGATTAGCACAGCTAATAAACTGTTTAAAAAAAGGACAAGGAACCGATTATTTATAAAAATTAGAGGATTTTCCCGCCGAGCTTGACGGTTGCGGCTTTGACCTTTATCCCGTACTTCCTGTTTAGGAGGTTCTCTATCTCGTCCCGCACTTTTACGGCGAGCCTCCTGGAGATGGGTTTCCGGCGGTCGGCGTAGAGCTCTATGGTCATGGAGTGGCCGTGCCGCATAACCTACCACTCCACGTCTCTTATCAGACCCTCGACGTATTTCAAGGCGGCCTCCCTGACGTTTCCAGCCTCTACTTCAGCGAAGTTGTGGCGTTCACGGTAGTACCTGCCACTGTACGCCCTGCTCACGTACTCGACGACCGGTTTACCGTCCTTAACCGAGACGTAGACGGTCTGCATCAGGTCGTAGTCGGGCTCGTAGACCCTGACCACGTACCTGCCCGATCCCACGGAAGCCCTGTAGTCCAAGGAGACCAGGTATTTTCTCATGGCGTCACCCAGCCCTTTCGATACATTCCGCTACTGTTCACCGTTCAGGACTATTTTCACCATGAAGGCCATGGGTTCATTGGGAGCGATGAAGTATGTTGTATCGCCCTCAATGGCGTTGAATGCGGCCTTCGGCGTGATCGTCGTGAGGCTACCGTAGGTCACGTCCAACGTATACGAAACCTCGGTCTCACAGGCCGTGTTGAAGGACTCGGCGTCCATGGTGACGGTGCTGCCGTTTATCAGCCTCGCCTTAAGCTTGACTGAGCCGTAGGAGAACACCACCCTGACCTTCCCCTGCTTGTTGTAGCCGCCTATCCAGTTGAACAGGTCTTCGCCGTTAAGGTAGACGCCGTTGCTCCAGTAGTGCTCCTTCTTTTTCTTGTTACCTGCGGATGTGAACGAAGATCCTTGCTGCGTGGCCGTCAAAGTACCGAGGTCTTCAGTATGTACGGTGTTGCCGAGGTGGTTGATCACCTGAACCTCTACGTAGACGGAGACCTCGACCCACCACTTCTCGTAATCACTGCTCGGCGGCTGAACCTCCACATAGACCCCTGGCCTAATGTCCATGCTGGCCTTGCCGCTGGCGGTCGTACTGCCGCCTATATGCGTCGTAAGGAAGGGTAACGGGATGAGAGCGGGGCGCTCCTTCTCGACCGGCTTCATCTCCACAGTGCTGGCAATCGTCCCATCCTCGTTGTAGATGGTGAGCAGCACGGCGCCGCCGCTGGTCGGCGGCCTCGAGAACAGGTAGCTCTTCACTACCGCTCCGACAGGCGTGAACAGTATCAGTATGGCCCCTACCAGGAATACGGCGAGGCCCGCCTTAACCTTATCCATACCCCTCACCGTCGAGCCACCCCGACTAACCCAGAAATAAACTTTCGCAGGGCTGGCGCCTATCTCAGCAGGACGGCGCCCAGTATGGCCAGGGCTATCCCGACTAGGATGACAGCCACTTTCCTCGGGGCTAGGCCGCGCGGCCTCAAATAAACACTGTAGAACCTCTCCAGTAGCCTCCTATGCTTCTCCGCGAGCCCGGCGTTCCCGATGAAGGTCTCCGGGCTCGGGCCAAGCTCTTGAACGGTATCCTCGCCATCAGTCCACCCTTTACCGAGGCCAATATAAACGGGGCGGAAACGCGCAAAGTTTACACTGAGAAAATAATGAGAACCTGGATTTTACTGGCTATGAGGAGCCTCTATTTTGTATGGTATTATCCCCTTCTTTTTAAGGATCTTGGCGTAGCGGAGGGCCTCATGGGGCTTAACTAGGAAAAGCCTCCCGCTTCTCCCTCCAGTCCCAGCATACGTTATCGCCTTCCAGAGTTCCTGGGCTATGAAGTCTATGCCGTATGGAGGCGGTATCACGTCTATCGATATTATCACCCATCCCGGCAGGTTCCAGCTTGTGAGACGGCGCTCCCACATTATTAGGTCATGCATAGGCGTCGCTGTCCAATGCCTAACCTGCTGGTTTACGGCTATAAAGTTCCCGTCCTCATAAACTATCTTGGGGATCTGGTAGTACCAGTAGGCGTCACCCATGTAGGTTATGTAGTATTCGAAGCCAGCCCTCTTAACCGCTTCGAACTGCGGCCGTCCTCTCCCGTGAAGATAGTATGGACAAGCGTCCTTAGACGGGTAGTAGCCTATCGGGACCAGTTTCTCGCCGACTATCTCGCCTATCTTCCTCCTGGCCTCGCGGAGTCTCTCCTCGAGGAACTCGGCGCTGTTAAACCCTTCCGCCTCGGTTGAGACGCCTTCACCGGTGCTGCTGCACAGCGGCTCGATGAGCGGGTATAGGCCGCCCTCCTCAGGAGGCAGGAACATCTCCTCTAGGTATTCCGACCAGTACTCGTACCAGGTTGCTGGGAAGCTTATGCCGAGCCTGACCCCGGTGCTGGCCACTAGCCGGTATATGTCGGGGAGCGCCTTTATATGGCCGAAGTCGGCGCAGTAGGAGAGGAAGCAGACAGCTATGCCTTTAGCCTCAGCCCTCTCCTCCAGCTCTGCGTCGCTGAGCTCGCTGCTCCAGGGCGGCTCAGCGTCGGCGAGCCAGTCGGCCGGGAGCCTTGCCAGATGCCTGTTGGGAAGCTGGCCGCTGCGGCTGGAGAGGATAATGGTTAGGTCGTACTTGGCTATCTCAACGTCCCAGTCGTCGCGACACATGGATATTTTCACGTTGAGGCCAGCCTGGGAGCCGAAGAGCACGGGGTTTTCCACGGCTTTAGCGTATCTCGCCACCGTCTTGGCGAAGTTTACCCAGTCCGTGTCCTCCCAGAGGGCCAGCCTGGACTCTTGTAGGAATCTTGGGGCCCAGAAGGATATTACGTCGGGGTGTCCGAAAGCTATGGCTTTCGCCTTATCTATCCAGCGGTCAGCTATCCTCGTGGTTATACTGCCGTGGGTGTCGTCTGGCTTTACAGCGTCGACCACGTGGACGTTGAAGCCTAGTCCGGCGAGCCTCGACTGCTCGGCTGGAGTGCAGTAGACGGTGTAGACATCCTTTACTCCGTCTTTTAACATCTCGATTAGCTGGCTCCCTGGGGTGTCCGAGGCTAGGCCGATAGCCTTCCTGAAGTATATCTCTGGGTAGCAGTATGCGTCGACCCCCTTGATCTTAGCCCTAGAGGTTTTCTGAGGGCTGACCCCGACCACTACGGCTAGCCTAGGCATTTCGACGCCGAAGAAGGAGAATACGTCTCTGTAGAAATCGTAGATCTGGGCGTCGAGCCTTGTCGAGACTATGGTTTTGCCGAAGGCCTTGGCGCTTCTCAGGAATCTTACTCTTTTCCCCCTGGTCAGAGAGCAGAAATACATGTCCCTGTAGTAGGCTGCCAGGAAGTTAAACTGTTCCAGGTAGGCTAGCATGAACGGGTTAGATCTAGGGTTTACGAAGGCGTCGAACTCTAGCCCGAGCTCTGAGGCAAGCCAGGCGAGGGTTGCCGTTGAAGCCGTTCTCTGGCTGGAGGCCTGCTCAGTCACGTGGAACAGGATCGCCCTGTTGCTAGGAGGCATGTCTCATCCCTCCGTTGAACGTAGCCTGTCCAAGGCTATAAGCCTTCGGATTAAATTGAGGGAAAGGAAAAGAGGCTCATCACTCTGGTGACGGAGCCTACCTCGATATGTGAAAGGGAGACGTGGATGGAAGGCTTGCTGGAGGCTGTGCAGACGTTTTAGCCCTTATTTAAACCAGTCACGTCCTTAAATATCCTGGAAATAACCTTATGCGCGACGTTTGCAAGCAGCATGCCTGTTACAGCCTGGAAAACGTTTCCGGGAGCTTCAACCAGCGCGCCACCCAGCCCGTAAAGAAAGCATTCCACGGTGAAGTATCCTAGGACCATTAATAGGCCTCCGATAATAGTTCCTAAGACGGCCATCCATCCTCCCTTTCTGGCGAGGAAACCTATGACGGCCCCCTCTAACCCTTTAATGACGAGGGTGAAAGGGGCCCAGTGCAGGTAGCCGGTTGCCATGTCGGCTAAGGCTGACCCTAGGCCGCCCGCGATGAAGCCAGCTGACGCTCCAAGCAGCAAGCCGGAGAGCATAACCATCGTGTCACCAAGGTTTATGTAGCCTCTAGTCTGCGGTACGGGGATTTGAATCATGATGGTGGCTACCGTTGTTAACGCCGTGAACACGCCTACGTAGGCCACGAAGACGGCGGACTTCAAAGCATTTCACCTCTATCCTGGCAATGAGGCTATGTGTCGAAAACTATTAAACGTTTTCCGTAGCCCGTTCCTCCCGCTTGAGCATGCTTCCCAGGAATTCTTATAAGGCTTATGCTCCGTGTTGATAGCATGTCGTATGCTTTCTTGGAGAGAGACAGGGCTGTCATAGGCAATGGGCTTTACGAGATGACCGTCAGCCTGAAGGACGGCGGATTGCTTGGGCTCGTCAACAAGTCCACGGGCGCCCAGTACGTTCTGAGTCCAGGGAAGCCGATGATTTACCTTTGGACTCTGCTCTCCGACAAGAGGGACTCGGGGTTTTTCGCTAATGAGGGAGAAAGCTACAAGGTTAGAACTCCGAGAAAAGAAAACTTTGCTGGAGCGACGAGCAGCAGAGATAACAACCTTTCTAGGCTTGTCCTGAAGTACTCCTTTTTAGGAGGCATTCGCGTCGAGATCGAGTTTAGGGCTGAGAAGGGAAGCCCTCTGCTCGAGGCTAGGCTGCAGATGTTTAACGGGTGCAGGGACTGGGACAGGGGTCGCGTCGTGGCCGTGGGTTTCCCGGAGCTCCACGGGATAGCTATAGGCGGCAGCTGCGGAGACAACGTGCTGGTTAGACCTAACAGGTTCGGCGAGAAAATAGTTGACCCAGTTGAGAAGGCGGGGACTTATACGGTTAACCTTTGCTACGGCGGCTACGCCTCGATGCAGTGGATGGATATGTACAGCAGGCTCGGCGGGCTGTATCTGGCTAGCTACGATAAGACGCTGACGCTCTGTGAACTGGAGTCCGAGCCTGATCTGGAGACAGAGACTATGAGACTCGGCATCAGGAAATACGTTTATGTGCCCCCGGGCGCCGCATGGACGTCGGAGCCCTACGTGATAGGAGTCCACACCGGGGACTGGCACTGGGCGGCTGACCGCTACCGTGAATGGGCTGAGTCCTGGATGAGGAGGCCGAGGATACCGGAGTGGTTAAAGGAGTCTGATGGCTGGTACGGGATAGGGTTTCACCATGGCGGAAAACGGCTGTACAGGTTCCGGGATATCCCCGAGATATTCGAGGAGGCCGTGAGCCTAGGGCTGAACCAGGTGCAGTTCTGGGGGCAGATGGCGGGGCCCTGCAGGAGCTGCTGTTACAGGTTCTACTATCCCGACCCCAGGCTTGGCGGCGCTGAGGAGCTGGCTAAGGCCGTCAGACAGGTTAGGAAGCAGGGCGGCCATGTAGGGTTCTATTTCAACATCCAGGCGTTCGACCCTATGCTCCCCCGGCTGCCCGAGAACCTGAACAAGCTCGTGCCGGAACATGTGGAGATACCCGGGTGGGACGTGTTCAGGAGGTATGCGCAGCTTCACTTCGACGGATCTTACGTTAGACAGTATCCGGGGAGGCCTGGCGCCGACTGGGCAGATGGTTTCAGGATAATGTGTCCGTGCGCCCAGGGCTGGAGAAACTACCTTAAACACTGGATACTCAAGTACGTCAAGGAGTATGGCGCTGACGTTATCTACCTGGATCAGGCTGCGTCACCGCCGGTAACCTACTGCTTCAACTTTGAGCACGGCCACGTACATCACGGCGACGTGGTTAAGTGCCGTGTAGAACTTGTGAAGGAGATTGTGGAGGCGGTAGCTAGGGTTAATCCTGACGCTGTAGTAGTGGTGGAGGGCAACGGCGACGCGATAGGGCAGTATGCCCACGTACACTTGTATACTAGTTTCTCGACGCAGACCAGGTATCCGTGCCCGGAGGTCTTCTACTATACTTTCCCGTACTACGTGATTTTCGACGGCTTTGCTAACCCGCCGACCCCTGAAACCATACGGAACCACTACCCGGACGCTAATAAGGAGCTGACGTTTGAGGACGTGCTGAACAAGATTTTCTTGTTGGGGCTAAGATTTGACCTATGCTTATACAGGAGGTTACGCATAAATGATAAGCTGGCCGTGTATTTTAGGAAGGTGCTAAACCTCCGGAGAAAGGTAAAGAACTATCTAGTTAACTCTAGGTTTATCGACGACATACTTCTCGTCTCTAGACCGAGGCTCGTTGAAGCGAAGCTTTTCCTAGGAGAAGGATTTCTCATAGTTACGCTGCTTGATATTAGGGTTTCTCGGAGCCGGTTCAAGTTAATATTGAACGTGAAGCCCCTAGGTTTCAAGGCGGTGCGTAGAGCCCTGCTTTACACGCTGGAAAGCGAGAAGCCTCTAGATGTGGATATAACCGGTGGAAAACTGGTGATTGATGTGCCGCCTTTAAATGGACTCGGCGCTATCATTGTAGAGTACCTCTAAACGTTATTTACCGTGCATACTCGGCGGATACTGGCCGAGCCGGCGAGCTGTTTCATACGTAATATTAAAGCTTGAGGTGTAGAGCCCGGGCTTTAAGACTTATGGAAACTTTTATATCAGGGTAACTAATCTATCTAGATAGGTGAGTTTGCATGTGCTCCACGGGATGCTGTGGAGATGATCCAGGCTGCGGACACGGATGCCATACCGGAGCGCCTGTGAGAGGCCTGCTGCATATAGCTATTCTTAAGGCTGTCAGAGATAAGCCCGCCCACGGTGGTGAAATACATCATGTTCTAAAGGAGAGATACGGTATTGAGGCTCCGAGGCCTGTGATCTACGGCCTGCTGCGTAGGCTGGAAGGACAGGGCTTACTGGTCTCAAGGTGGGATGTAGAGAGAGGAGGGCCGGCTAAGAGGGTTTACATGATAACGGATGAAGGAGTAGAGTACCTGGAGAACGTCCTTAAAAGGCTATCGAGCGTCAGAGACGTAATAAATCGTTTAATCTCCAGCTAACGGTGGAGGGGAATGCACGCCGTGGAGGCGGACGGCCTCTATAAAAGGTTTGGTGAGACTGTGGCAGTGGATGGCGTGAGCTTTAAGGTTAGAAAGGGGGAGGTGTTCGGTTTCCTAGGGCCTAACGGCGCCGGTAAGACAACCACTATCCGTATGTTGACCGGTTTAATAAAGCCCGATAGGGGAACGGCCAGGATAATGGGCTATGATGTGCAGGGGGAACCTTTAAAGGCGAAAAGCCTTATAGGCGTGGTTCCAGAGGAAGCTAATCCCTACCCGGATCTCTCAGCCTGGGACAATCTGGTTCTAGCAGGTATGCTCTACGGCCTTCCCAGGAGAAAGGTGGAGGAAAGGGCTACCAGGCTACTTAAGCTTTTAGAAATATACGGGGCCCGCAACCGTAAGGCTAAGGCCTTGTCGAAGGGTATGAGACAAAGACTTTTAATAGCTATGGCTTTGATCAGCGAGCCTCAGGTTCTTTTCCTAGACGAGCCTACTTCAGGGCTTGACGTGTTCAGCGCTAGGAAAATACGGGGTCTTATCCGGAGCCTTAGTGAGGCGGGCGTCACGGTGTTTTTAACAACCCATAACGTTGAGGAAGCCGGCGCCATATGCGACAGGGTGGCTATAATAAATAAAGGCCGTATAGTGGCCCTTGGAGACCCTGTCGAACTTAAGATTAAGGCGGGAGACTACATCTATGTTACTGTTACATTAAGCAGGCCGCCCAAAGAGTATATACGCCTCCTGAAACCCTACGAGTACAGGGTCGAGGGAAAGCGAATACATGTTGTCTGCACGGATGTCGGCGATGTTCTGGAGAGGATTCTGGAATACGCCAGAGCCAATCAAGCCAGGATTGTTAGTGTCCAGACTTCCCAGCCTAGTTTTGAGGAGATATTCATAAGGCTTGTAGGTGGCAGGCCATGAAAAGCTGGGGCCACCTAGCTAGAACCGTGCTGGTTATCTGCTGGAAAAACATCAAAATATACTATGCTAAGGGGCCTATAGTGGTTACAGGAATCCTCTTTCCGGTATTCCTCTGGTTAGCCTTCCAGACAGGAAAAGGGCTAAAGGCGGAGGAGGCCATCCCCTCACTGATAGCGGTAACCCTGTTCTCAACCTCTTCATCCATAACACCGGTGATAGCTCCCTGGGAGACAAGACAGAAAACCCTTGAAATGCTTTTAGCAAGACCCGTGACTATAGCTAGGGTACTGGCCGGAGATATGTTGGCCTCAACAATATTTGGGTTCGCCTTCGCGTTACCGCCGGTCATATACGGCCTGGCTTACGGGGTAGCGCCAGCCAGCCCGCTTTTACTCATGGGCTTACTGATTCTCGCCTCGCTGGAGTTCTCAGCTCTCGGAGTCTTGTTCTCGGCTGTGCCTACGGACACGCCCGCAGACGCCGTAATGATATCCAGCGTCGTAAAGCTCCCACTTATATTCATAAGCGGGGTTTTCACACCTGTGAACCAGATGCCCAGCTGGATAAAGCCCATATCTACAGCTTCACCGTTAACATACGTGGCTGACGCTATCAGGCTATTATACAAGGGTGAAGACCTGTTTACGGCCGTCCTCGACCTCCTGGTAACCATGGTATACACGGCCATTTTTGTTTTAGCTGCCGTAAAACTCCATAGGAAAACGATTACTGCAAGGCTTCAGCTTAGGTAAAGCCGGGAAAGAGTCTTTTAAGATGAAGAACGCCGGTCCACGTCCCGGTTTTCCGGTCTGCTAAAGGTTAAATAAGCAACGTGTTAATAGGGGTCTATGCGGCGGTTCATTGGGACTCAGTATTATCGTCCACCTAACCCTCCTAAGGTTTTCTGGGCCAACGACCTGGAGGAGATTCGGGCGAGAGGGTTTAAGCTCGTCAGAACATGGCTTTACTGGTCCCAGGTGAATAGGAGGCCTGGCCTATGGGATTATTCCAGCTATGATGAGTTCATCGAACTAGCCACTGGAAAAGGGCTTAAAATACTTGTGCAGCTTGTGCCTGAGAGCGCGCCGCTCTGGTTCGTTTCAGAGCACCCTGACGCCATGTATGTGAAAGACGACGGTACTAAGTTTACCCCGGGCGCCTGCGGCATGATGACTGTAGGCGGCTACCCAGGGCTGTGCCCAGACGTGGCCGAGGTTAGAAAAGCCATGAAAGAGTTCTTGGCTAGGACGGTTTCAAGGTATAGGGGGGTTGTTTACGGCTACGACGTATGGAACGAGCTTATGCCCCACTACTCGTTCAACACCTGTCTCTATCATCCAGCTACTCAGGAGAGGTTTAGAGAGTGGTTAAAGGCTAAATATGGTAGTCTGGAGGCGCTTAACAGGGCCTGGGGTGGCTGGACGTACACTGACTGGAGCCAGGTGTCCATGCCTAGGGAGGGTAACTATGTGAGCCAGATGGATGTGCATCTTTTCCATAGATGGTGGATAAGGGATCATCTGCGGTGGCGGGTTTCTGTGGTTAAAACAGTTGACCCTGATGCTGTCTGCATCTCCCATGCGGCTGGCGCCCTTGGGCAGCTCACAGCTGCCCCGCACAACATGTGGGATCTAGCTGAGGAAGTAGATGTCTGGGGAACCTCGGACTACGAGGTGGACTTCTACAGATCGGCTCTACTTCACAACGCCGTTAGATCTAGCAGCGGCGGGAAGCCGTGGTGGCTCAGCGAGCAGACCGGTGGGAGGACGTGGACGCTCTTCGGGAATATGGGTAGAACGCCGGAGTTTATAGAGCAGAAGATGATACAGGCCTTCAGCTACGGGGCTGAAGCTAATCTAGTCTGGCAGTGGCGGCCCGAGATATTCGGCCAGGAGTCGCCTAACTTCGGCCTAGTAAACGAGGATGGCTCACCGAACGAGAGGACGGGGGCCGTCACGAGACTAGCTAGGGCTCTCTCCGAATATGAGGACGTTTTCAGTAGCCTTAGGTTTGGAGAGCCGGAGGCAGGAATACTGGTCGATTGGAGACTTAGATCTTTCGAGTACTCCGCTTTCGGAAACCCTGTTAGATTCGGAGAGAAGGAGCTTCTAGGATGGCACTCAGCCGCTGTTGATGCTGGCCTTGACGTGCTCCTGTTAGACGTCGAGAGGGTTGCATCGGGAGGAGTACCGGGGAGTATACGGCTCCTTATAGCG
>CAYSTQ010000035.1:0-10838 GCA_964433855.1 uncultured Thermoproteales archaeon | reverse complement strand
AGACATTGTCGCACGTAATTACCCTGAACTATGGTGATGTCAGGGATATAACGCCTGATATAAGGCTGACACTGCATCCTGCGGGGCATATCCTCGGCTCTGCAATGGCTCATCTACACATAGGGAGGGGTCTTTACAACATACTTTATACGGGTGACTTCAAGTTCAGGAAAACTAGATTGCTTAACTCCGCCGTATACAGATTTCCTAGACTTGAAGCTTTAATAATGGAGAGCACATACGGCGCTTCCTCGGATGTTATGCCTTCGCGGAGAGATACTGAGAGGATTTTTTCAGAGCTTGTAAAGAAGACTCTTGAAAGAAGGGGGAGTGTACTGATACCGGCTCTCGCCATAGGTAGGGCTCAAGAAATAATGCTTGTCCTTAATGAAGGAATGGATAAGGGGGAGATTCCGGAGGCCCCGATATATATTGAGGGAATGCTAAGAGAAGCTACTGCCATACATACCGCGTTTCCAGAGCATCTTTCGGAAGAAGTTAAATCGAAGATTTATAATAATGAAAACCCGTTTATGAGCGAACGGATAGCCGAAGTTGACGATCCTAGGAAGAGGGAGGAGATAGTTTTCTCTGGGCCGTGTATCGTTATAGCTACTTCGGGAATGTTAACAGGTGGGCCCGTAATGGACTATTTGAGGCTGATGGCCCCGGACGAGAAGAATACGCTGATATTTGTTAACTACCAGATAGAGGGTACTCTCGGCAGAAGAGTGCTTCAGGGTCTCAGGGATCTGGCTTTGGTATCGCCCAACGGCAAGATAGAACATGTCAGGCTTAATATGGAGGTGCACAGCGTCGACGGCTTCTCAGGTCATAGCGACCATAGGGAACTGTTAAGCTATGTTCACAGGGTCTTTCCAAAACCTGAAAAAATAATACTGTGCCATGGTGAAAAAAGCAAGATAAGGGAGTTGGCTTCAGCGATAAGAAGGCGGACCGGGATAACCACTATAGAAATGGGTAATGCCGACGCATTGAAGCTCAAGTAATAATTAATGTTTCTAATTACAAATAAAAATTTATAGTTTCTAGCGTAAAAATTAAAAGACGGCATAAAAATGTCTAGACAAGGGCCGGTGGCCTAGCTGGAAGGGCGCCCGCCTCGCAGGCGCTTCATCGCCGGGAACGCGGGAGGTCGGGGGTTCAAATCCCCCCCGGTCCACCATTATTTTAGTTTTGGAATGTAGTGGATTCTGGTGACGGGGGTAATTATGCTGATAGTCTCAGCATTTTCCAAGCTCTAAATCTATACTCCTCCGACCTCGAATAGAACCTCTTTATATGTTCGGATCACATGGTCACATATTCTTTTAAGAGCGTTAAACGAGGCTCTAACTTTCTTTGATACACCGGGAGTTCGTGGATAATAGCCGGTGAATATTATTATCCAAGTTATTTCTCCAGGGTCTTTGTAGTAATTAGCTTCAACCATGGCTGCCGCTACCTTGTCTCCGGGCATAAACATAGGTACGTCCATAGATTTTAGCCTTGCACGTATATCAGAGGGCTTAATCGATCTAACCATGTCTATGAGCTCCTTATCGGAGTTTAGTTTGTCTATTAGGTCTGAACGAGGGGACACGCCGCCTAACGCCTTGCTTAAAAATTCAAAGTCTATCCTTGGCACGAAAACAGGAGTGCGTCTGATTATACCTTTATAATGTAGGTCAAACTCCATTCTTTTAAGCTCTCTGTATGCCTGTTTTTTCACGCTATCCATGCTTTCCTTATTCACTAGCGTTAGGGGTGCGGAGAAAACGGTTTTGGTCTCGAATGCGAATCCCATGGGGACTTTGGATACGTATAACGTCGTTATAACAGGGTCTTCAAGGGTCAGGATACACTGGCCTTGATGTCTACGCCAGTCAACCACGAGATCCTCTATTGCCCTTAGCTCAGCAGGCACGTTGAGATCAAATTTTTTCTTTCTTTCCTTCGCTTCTTTTTCATCGGCCATGTTTAGACACCAAGATTTATGTGTCGAACTTCCTTTTTAAACTGGTGGGTGGTTCAGTGCGTCTCGGTCAAGAAGATAAAAAATTTTCTATAGAATTTACAAGTACTGGTTTATTATTAAACATTTCTAAAATAAAAACAGATATTTCTATTATACCTGTGGCAGGCATGGGCATACCTTCAAGATTCTCTTTAGAGTGGGGGCGGGACGGCGTATCTCGCGTAGTTAGTAGGGGGGTTTCCGGGGAATACAGTTATACTGTCTGCATTGACGTATGCGGCAGGCTTATAAGAATTGCCGTCAGGCTTAAACCGTTAAGAGACATAGTGCCTGTTAACTTGATTACGCCGCTTTTGACCATTAAAAAAACAGGGATCAGAATCCTGAAAGGTAAAGAGGGTTTATGCCATGGTTGTTTATCAGTAACTTATAGGGGAATAGAGCTTTTTCGAATCGTAAACGCTCCAGCTTACAATGAAAATCTTTTAAATGGGAAGATGACTGTGTGGTATGGAAACAACGTTTTCATAGGTAAGCGAATCTGTATCAGTAATAGGTTTCTATCTGGCCAGCTTGAATCAAGTATAGCGCTGATCGTGGGCAGCCCCCCATCAGGCTTCTGTGGCGCTAAAACACATATAGTGGATCACTGCGCGTCCCTTTCTTCTGCAGGCTTGGTTGATAATCTTCTCGCTACTTATTCCATATATCCAAGTCCTCTGCTCAGAAAAGCGGTAAAAATCTGGGCTGTTTCAGTGCTGCGCGAGTCGTTAAAAGAGTCCTTTTTAACTCCTCATAAACTCTATCTGTTAGCCGAGGCCATAAAGATCTTTAAAGGCCTTGATGATCATCTGGCCCATATTTTAGCCAGCAGGTTCTCTACAGTTAACCCGCTTTTCAAAACAGTGGTTGAGATCGCTGTTTCAGGAAGGAGCAAGAATATGGACGTTGCATATGACTGGTTTGAGGAACAGGCTCGTGAATCGCCTTTTAAAGCCTTAAGCCTTATACCGTTGCTCATACCTCTACTTTATACAGAGAGAGGAGAAGAATACTCTGTTAGGCTTGCTAAACTACTAAATCCAGTATCTATCGAGATTTATGAAGCCCCTGTTAACCCAGACATTTTACACTATATAATTCTAGCCGTTCAGAGAGGTGTGAAAACAGACGCTGTAGAATGGCTTAGGAATGGATGGAATAGGCTTTCAGGTCTTCAAAAGGCTAGGGTTTCGGGGGCCTCAGTGCTTCTACAACCGTCTCCCAGGGTAATACCCTATTCTGATAAGGCTGCCGTTTACCTATTAGATGCCCATATACATGAGAGACTGTTCTTAGTAATACCTCTGCAACCTCTTTTGAGAATGAAATTCTGGTTTTCAAAATCCTGTAAAGCATGTTTATCGTTTGACCGAGAAAACAGTAAAGAGGTGACGGCTGGCAACAAACGAGAAGTAGATATCGAAATCCCGTCAACCTTATCCTATGAACCTTTTCTGGTTAAAGTTAAGGTTTACGCGGTTTAACTGCTAACACGCCTAAAGCGGCTCGTAGCAGCTTTGTCTTGAAACCTGCTTTTCTGAGTCTTCCAGAAACCCCGGATGCTATGTCTTTACCACTCATCCAGCCCGGTCTTCCAGTATAGTGGAAAAGCACGCCGCCTGGCTTCAATACACGGAAGAGCTCTTTGTAGAAATTCTCGCTGTAAAGTTCTCCCGCTAGCCGAAGCCGTGGAGGGTCATGGATTATCCTATCAAAAGCATTATTAGGCATCTCCCGTATGACTTCAGCTGCGTCACCCGGTAATATCCTGATTTTTTCAGATTGTAGTTTATAGGACCTTGGATTATATTCGGCTATTTTAAGTACGTTTATGTCCTTCTCTACAGTTACGACTTCGGCTGCCCCTTTTTCAACGGCTTTAATAGCGGTATATCCGAGGCCTGTACATACGTCAAGCACTACATGCCCCTTTCTTATGTTTACACACGATATTTTTACGTCAGCATCCTCCCAGGGAGTTATGCCCGAAACCCTGTGCATATGTATGCCGCTGATCTCAAGTGTTGGCGCTGTATCCGGCGCGACTGGATGTAACCTGTAGTAGCGTCCATCGCTGTAAAACGCCAGCCTATTAATCGTGCCGTCTTCTGATACAACGTAAACATAGCCTTTCTTTAAGCCTAATAGATTATCTATTTCCATCCTAATGCCGTTCGGTAGAAACACGTTTTTACCTGAAAGAAACACCAGGGACGTTGTTAGGCCGAGGTCTAGTGTGACGTCTACTTTTCTCATCCCTTTGCTCCATGCAGATACTATGGCTTCGACAGTTTCGCATGTTAAAACAGGTAGGTTCCTAGGCTTGAAAAAATATTGAGCAGTCATTTCTAGCCTAAAATAACAAGTACCTCTTTGATTTTTTCACGTACCTTATCTAGTTTCTCAGACAGCTCAGCCGCTTTTCTACGTTCTGCCTCTAGCTCGGCCTTTAGTTTTTCGACGTCAGTGCCTTTGACGAGTTCGCTGGGAAGTTCTATTTTAACACCTTCTCTCACGAATTTTTCGTAGGTCTCCCTGACCAACTGGCCAGCCTCAGTCTTGCCTGAAAGGTGTCGTCTTATGGTAGCTTCCGTTCTCCCTATTTCATCAGCTATGCTGCTTACAGGCATACCGGCTCTTTCACGGGCAAAGGCAGCAGCAGCTACGCCGAGCGAGTCGATCCATGTTAATCTCTCCTCTGGATCCTTCATTTTCTCTAGTACGTCCGGTCTAAGTAGCGTACCTAGCATTAGTGCTATTTCTAGCCTGTGAATATCGGTTTTACTAATCGGTTTTAACGGTATTTCAAGGCCACTCTCCCCCATCTAATCTCACCCCTTAGTTTATTTTCTCTTTTCTTTTTTATAAGGGTTACTCGGTCACAAGCACTTTATCAGCATAGATAACTATTCCCTTATCTGTTATGTCAAACGGATGTCTTCTCATGCTATGACTAGTGCCACGCATCTTCCATACTATCATGCTGCGTTTAAGTTCTCCTTTTATTTCGTCTAGGTCAAGCCTTATTATGCCGTCAGCCGCATGCTCAACGCCTGGTCCTCCGAAGCCCCTCTCTGTCACGCTCACCTGGGATATCAACAGGGATGTACACCCGAGCCCTGAGAGGACACGTTTAAGCTGCATGACAACAGATCTGGCTAATGCGGGCTTAGTTATGTAAAGCGTCGTTACGGAGTCTATGACTACACGCTGGGCATTTAGGTCTTTAACGGCCTCTTTAAGGACGTCTACGAGCGCGCCAACGTCATCTATGGCTCTAACAACATACCGTTCCCTTTTAGCGGCCTCACCTATCCCTCCTGTGAAAGCGTCAACTATGGCGAACATACCGTCTCTTTCATATCTTCTCACGTCCCAGCCAAACTGCGACATGTTTATTCTAACCTGGACAGGATGCTCTTCTAGGGCTACCAAGACGCCGGGTTCGCCGGTTAACAGTCCATGGTAAAGATACTGTTGTCCAAAAATGCTTTTACCGGTGCCTGGGCCTCCTGATAAAAGCACTATGTTTCTTTTAGGGATTCCTCCATGGAGTATTTTGTCAAGTCCAGGTATGCCAGACTTTATCCTCTCAACCATCTGTATCACCGTGTTTAAGAAGTCTTAATCATGTTTTTAGCGAAAAAGAGGTATATATTTTTTGATGAGTCGAAGAACGCGTTTATGACTTCATGTAGCAGGATTCTGAAATTGTTATATTTTCAACGGCCCCGTTAAATGAATAGTAGCGTCAGGGGGATTTCATTTAGAGGGGTGTGAAGAGGAGATATGAATATAGCAGTGGTAAGCGATACTGGAAGGCCGACACCAGCATCTAGAATGTTGCTGAAGGCTGTAAAGAGAAGGGGATTTAAGGCATATTACATACAGGTCGATGTGCTCAGTGCTAGAATCGGCGACGCAGCAAGGGTTTATGCGGGCGGGGTTAGCCTGTCATTAGATGGGATGTTTCTTAGAAGTCTAGGGAAGCTAGCTAACGTTGAACAACTTCTATCACATTATGCCATCTTTAAACAACTGGAATTATCAGGAGTGGTAGTTGTCAACAGGGTAGACGGCTTGTTGACAGCTAGGAATAAATATTTAACTCTTTTAAGGCTTGCCCAAAACGGGATACGTGTACCTCCAACGCTGCTTACGGAGAATCCTGTTCTTGTACATAGGCATGCGGAGTATTGGGGTGAAGCCATTGTTAAGCCTATATTGGGATCAAGAGGGTACGGGTCGGTTAAAGTTTGTGATCCAGATGTTGCATATCAGATAAGCCGAACCCTGCTTGAAAACAAGATGCCTGTGATGCTTCAAAGGTTTGTTGAGAACCCTGGCAGGGACATAAGGGCGTTCGTTATAGGCGGCAGGGTTGTCGCCGCCATGTATAGGTATCCGCCTCCAGGCGGCTGGAAGGCTAATATAGCTCAGGGGGGCAGGGGTGAGGCCTGCAGGCTTTCAGAGGAGGCTGAGAATACTGCTGTGAAAAGCGTTGAAGCCCTGGATCTGGACTACGCTGGCGTAGACATGCTTGAGGGGAGAGACGGGTTAACGGTTATAGAGGTTAATGGCAGTGCGGATTTTGAGGAGTTGACGAGGGTTTCAGGTGTGGACATACCCGGCTTACTAGTATCGCATATTATAGAAAAGATTAAAAGATAGTGGAGATATCCAGTAAATGCGATGATGTAGATGGGATGACCTGATGTTTGATGAGGCAGAGCAGCCACTGAGTATTAATTTGGTGTCTGTATGACCGTCTGGCTGTTGAGATGCAGGGAATGCAACTCAGAGGCCCGAGTAAAGCTTGGATATAACCTACACGAGTTTACTAAGCTTTACATTTACTGTAGGACCTGCCGCAAAAATACTTTTCATGATATTCTAGGGACGTTAAGAGAACTTAAAGCCTGAGCGCTGCTGTCACGAGAATAGTGCTGATAGCTTCTCTGACCTTCTCTTTTTCATGGTTGACATTAACTTGTTTAACCTTGGGGACTAGCGCTAATCCGGCTTTAAGAAGGTCTGTGACGTGGTCCCGGTACATATTCTTGTATGACAGATAATCCTCAATTTTTATCTCTCCTGAAATATACATTTTCTCCAGCTTTAACTCGCCCCATAACAACTCCTTCACTTCCTCAGCTATTTTGACCAGCTTTGCAACGGCTAGCTGCCCCTCAACTCTCACCGTTGTTTCTATGGGTAACTTAACGATCACCCTATCAGCCTTAAACGTTGTGAGTTTCCCATTTGTATCCACTTCTACGGATACCGCTCTGCCTGTTTTACGTGACGCCCTTATTCTAACCACTCTACCTAGCTTTTCGCCAGATTCGTTATATGCGGTTGCGCCTATGCATTGTCTAAGGTCTTCAGGTCTTATCTCGCATAGTCTTAAATACTCATCATCTCTCTGATTTTTGCCTACGGCTAGGAACCACATAAACATCACGATAGGGTAAAACCAGTGGGGTCTTCATATTTGACGCCTAAAATTCAGGATATGACTCTGATACCTTCTAGATAATACTGTCAAGCGGTGAACCAGAGCTCTGTTTAAGGTTCGCTACATTCTGGAATCTCCCTTTCTAACGCAGCGATGCATTTTGCTTATATGAGCTTTAGATAGGTATCGGAAGGAGTTAGATGCATGAAAAATCACAAAGCAGAGAAAGATATGGAACTTAATGATGGTATGGATGTAAACCGTTAAATTAGTTCGTGTATATCCTCTAGCTATAAGCATTTTTATAAATAGGAGGCTAAACTCTAAGGGTTAGATTATAAGTGGAAAGGTGTAACCAATGAGTGACAACTCCTTGGCATCCGTAATGAACTGGATCATGTGGATACTGTTTCTATTGGTTTTTGCATATATTAACCGCGAACTGGAGATCATGAGAATTGTGAGGGAAATAGAGGTTTACCTGAGTATTTATAGGAGGATGAAGGACAAAGCCATAAATTCCGTATTAACATATTTCAAAGAAATAGCTGCTAGACAAGGAGACAGAATAGATCTTAAAAGGCTGGAGGAGAGAGTCGCGGGGCTTGTCGAGTCTGTAATAATAAATCCGGAGTCGCAGGATCCCTACGGTTTAATGACTAAGCTTAAACATATAGTTCTTACCGAGGACAGGACGCTGACTGATGAGATATCCAGATTGATACCGAATGCTTCTAGAAGCGATGTTGAAAACCTTAAAGACCTGATCTCAGCTGCTCACGAGCTAAACTACATCTATAAATCAGTGGATCATCTATATCGGCAGGGAAAGAGGTTTAAGAGCATCTGGATACTTATGCAGCTGCAGGCGCAGCTACCCTTCATATCGGAGTATGTTAACGCCCTGGATAGTTCACTTGAAGGTTTTTCCAAGGGATACCCTATAGGGGATGCCGCCGGCCCCCTTGTTGCTGCAACTTTTCTAAGAAAATATGGCTGTAGAAACGTGGAGGAAATAGCTGAGAACACTATAGCTTGTGAAACGGAGTTTATGGGTAGAAGGGTTGTAGTTATTAAAGCTAAGGGGCCAGGCGGCGTCACAGGCAGAATCGATGATGGTCTCAGACGCTTGATAGAACTCAGAGGTATTAAACCTAAAGCCATAATCACTGTTGATGCAGCATTGAAATTCGAGGGAGAGCCAACCGGCATGACAGTCGAAGGCGTTGGCGTAGCTATGGGGGGAATAGGTTTTGAAAAATACAATATTGAGGAGATCGCTACTAAAAACCGTATACCTTTATACGCTGTGCTAATAAAGATGTCTATGCCGGAGGCTTTATCAGTGATGAGTAAGGAGGTGGCGTCAGCCATACCTGAGGCGGTTAAACGGGTTGAAACCCTTCTTACCGAAAGGATTGAGAAGGGGGAGACGGCAATACTTGTTGGAGTAGGTAATACGGTGGGTGTTGCGCCTTGAGCCGTGAAGGATTGGCGGAAGCTAGGAAAAAGATGTTGTTGACGTACGCTTCACTACTCTTCGCTGCGATCGCGGGAATTATATGTCTGCTGGTATTCTACGTAGTTGAAGGAGACCCTTCATACTTATCTCTGGCGTTAATGGTCGGTTTTGGGGGAGCATATGCCGCTATGGGGCTTACAAGAGTTATGAAGCTTAAAATACCTAGGTTTAGACTGGTTAAAGTAGTTAAGTGTGAGAAATGCGGCTATGTAGAGGTAAGCGAGCCCGGTAAAGGTGACTACGTGTTTAAGGAGGTGGGGGACTGCACTAGATGTGGTGGACGTATGGTCATCACCAGCATATACAGGGAAAAGCTAAGCCGGTAGAAAAACTAATTTGGGTCTTTCTACCAAAAATCTTGGGGGCCCGTGGCTCAGCCAGGACTAGAGCGGCGGCCTTCTAAGGCCGCTGGTTTGGCCGGGGAAAGCCGTAGGTCCCGGGTTCGAATCCCGGCGGGCCCGCCACTCATTTTGAAGAGAAAGGCGGATTATATGCCTGATAAGATGATAAACTTGGATAGAATCGTTAAGGTGGCTACTCCTCTTAAGACGCTTGGCATAGATTTCACTCGTCGTGTTGAACAGAGCGACCCGCAGTTTGCGGCTGTGGCCAGGATTGGCGACATGCTAGGCTTAGCGGCTTCATGCGTTGTCTCCGTATTTAATTCAGTGGTATGTTACAGGTTAACTGGTAGAGGAGAGGAATACTGGTTGGAGCTGATGACCGACGTCGAGAAGCATTCTGACGAGTATAGGAGTCCCGACTCTATCCTTAGAGCTTTAACTCGTTTCTTAAGAGAATCTAAACATAACAGGTTTTTAATAGAGCAGAAGCTTGGACGGTTGTTTAAATTGGCTAGCAGGAATGTACACAAGATCATTTATGAGAAAGCAGAGTATTTCGCGAATAACCTAGAGTTGTTAAGACAATTGGTAGCTGCAGGTTTGGGAACACACCCTGATTCGAAAACCGTAGTTTTCTCAGTTAAAATGTTTTACTATGCCTATACTGCATGTACAGGTATGAAGCTTTTAATACCGGGAACCATACCTCTTCCAGCAGATAGAAGGATTGCCGCTTTAGCGTACACTTCAGGGATAGTAACTATTTCGGCGGAGACGGGAAACCTTATTGAATCCCTGCTTAGACGGCCGAAACTGATAACGGATGCTTGGAGCCGGGTTGCTAGACACGCCAGCATTCCGCCTTTACATCTAGACGCCCCCCTCTGGGCAGTAGGGCGACATTTAAGACAGGGAGAGGAGGCTGCATACAGGGCGTTGCTGAACATGGCGGGTGAAGCAGATCATGCGTCTTTAAGGGAGTTTATAAAACAGGTTTTTATTAGAAAGATTTAGAGTTTCCAATAGTTTGAAAGTAGCCTCCTAAGTTTCTTAACAGTTTCTTGAACGGTGTAGTCCGTGTTCTCTCTCCTTTTCATTTTGAATAAATATTTTAGTTCTGGAGGCTCGTTCAGTTCTAGGTTAAGGCCTGCTAGACCTGCGATAACTGCCAGGTTGATATAGCCTATTCTTACACTGTATCCCCCTTCGAGAATTACCACTAGTCTACTGTGGCAAAGTTTTTCGGATAGGGTTGAGGCTTTCCTTGCAAGATTTTTAAACCCGTTGATGGTGAGGGCTAGACCTGTAAGCGGATCTGTAAAATGAGGGTCTTGTCCTGCCGAGATTAGAATGATGTCTGGCTTAAACTCGTACGCTAGAGGCTCCACTATTTTTTCAAGCACTAAACTATATTCGGGATCTGATGAGCCTGGAGGTAGAGGAATACATATGTTGAAGCCTTCACCCTCTCCTTCTCCTAGTTCCCATATGTAG
>CAYSTQ010000034.1:0-11114 GCA_964433855.1 uncultured Thermoproteales archaeon | reverse complement strand
ATTGAAGTTAATGGCGGCGCCCCCATCTGCTGCGGCAGCACACTGTATGGTTTACGTGCCTCTTAAACCCGGTAAAAAGCCTAAACCCGAAATAGCTGATGAGATCCTTAGCGTCTTTAAAGAAGCGCTAGCTAAAAAGAACATTAAAGCGGTCATAAACAGAGATGACGTCCTAAACCTGTTGCCTGAAGGCAGCTTCTACATGGCTGGTAAAAACAAGTAATGAATTTATAGCTAGAGCAGGAATAGTAGAGCCAGCGTCTTAGTGATTCGCTAGAGGCGGCATTTCATGAACGCCTGTCTGGATCTAGTATTTGAGCCTACAGTAAAGGTTCATGAAAGCGAAAGACTTGAAGAAACCTTAAAGCTCATGATGGAAAAAGCGGCTAGAACGGCATTAGTCTATGATAGGAATGGCGTTTTCCGAGGCCCAGCCTATCTCCATGAGATCTTAGAGCTAATGTACTTGTCAAGCCGGCCAATTATAGAGATGCTCTCGTTGGAAATGGGGTCTTTCGTAAACCAGAAATATAGATTAATAAATGCGGATTTACAGCGAAACTTGTTGCTAAAAGAGGCGGTGGGCATTAAAGCCTGGGAAAACGTTCTCTTAGCTTCGAACGGTGAAGTGAAGGGTGCGCTGGGTTTAAGAGGGCTGGCAGCTCTGTTGAATAGGGTAAAGCCTTCATGGGGCTATGAACTATACTCGTTAATGGGTCAGCTAGACATATTCCTGGCTCCAAATACGACGATCAAGGGGGTTATGCGGGAGCTGTCTAGTAATGCGGCTGGAGTAATGGTGGTTCACCGTAGGGGTAAAGCCCTGGGGATAATAGATGAGTTCACAGTACTCAAAACACTTTTAGAAGAAGAAACCATGAGAAGAATACGTCAGATGGATGAGGACTATTTCTATTATACAACAGTGGCTACCGTTATGGACAGGGAGTTTCCCTGGGTTCTCGAGTCTTGGGGTGTTGAGAAAATGACGCGTATGATTTCGCAACACGGTTATCTATTAGCGTTGAAAAACGCCGAAACACGCTGTATTGCCGCATTCATCTCAGACAGGACAGCGGTAAGCATCATAAGTCAGGTCATAGCTAAATTATAAAGGACTACGCGTAACTTTAGCGGGAGGGGATGGTGCTGGAAAAATACGACTTCGTGGTTGACGCTATGCTGGGGAAGCTTGCCAGATGGCTTAGAGTAATGGGCTATAGTGTTTACTACGATCCGAAACTGGAGGATAAAGATCTGCTTCAAGTCGCGGATAGACAAGCTACAATTCTAGTTACTAGAGACCGTTTATTGGCATATAGAGCTAATAAGCTAGGGATTAAAGCCATATTAGTCGGAGAAGATCTTGAGGATCAGCTTAAGGCTCTCGCTGATAAATGTGGGTTAAGTATCGGCATAAACCTAAATAGAACCCGATGTCCTAAATGTAACGCGAGGCTAAAGGAGACCTGTAGGGAACACGTTAAGGACAAAGTACCTCAAGAAATACTTAGGCTATATGAAAAATTCTATTTATGCCTTAGATGCGGATCTGTTTATTGGCTTGGAAGCCACTACTTAAATATGCAGAAAAAACTGCATAAGCTATCATTTAACAATAAATAAGCTTACGACCACCAATACTATGATATACCAGGTGATCGGCTTGCAGCTAACTGAGGAACAAGGCGGGATACTAGTTAAACTGGCTAGAAGGGCTGTAGAGCTCTTCCTCGACACTGGTCGAAGACCTGAGCTTAAAGGCCGTTTCCCCAAAGGTTTCGAAGCTAAAAGAGGTGTTTTCGTAACCCTTAGAAAAATAATTGAGCTTGAAGACGGTAGTAGAAGATGGATTCTAAGAGGCTGTGTCGGCTATCCTTTACCAAAATTGCCGTTAGCTAAGGCCACCGTCAACGCGGCCATAGCGGCGGCCACCAGGGATCCGCGGTTTCCACCAGTTATCCCGTCAGAGCTCGGACATTTAATCTTCGAGATAAGCGTCTTATCAGACCTCAACATGATTACCGGAAACCCTGAAGAGATAGCATCAAGTATTAAAATAGGACGTGACGGCATAGTTGTAGAAAAGGGTTTAATGAAAGCGCTCCTATTGCCGCAAGTAGCTGTCGAATACAACTGGAGCGCTGAAGAATTCCTAAATCAGGCATGCATTAAAGCGGGGTTGCCACCTGACGCCTGGAAGTCCGGAGGAGTTAAAATCTATAAGTTCCAGGCACAGGTTTTCGCTGAAATAGAGCCTAACGGTAGAGTTATAGAACGGATAATGTATTTACCTGACCGTCGATGACGGGATGAATGATGCTGGTATACATGGCTCCTTGCGGCATGGGGCTTGGCCACGCGGCCAGATGCGCCGCCATAGCTAAAGAATTAATTAAACGTGGGCATGAAGTGGTTTTTTCAACCTACGGCGAAGCGGTGAACTACCTTAAAAGTCAAGAATTTGAAGTGTTAAGATGCTACGAGCTAAGTTATGAACATACGGATAACGGAGGCATAGACCTGGAAGGAACCTTGGCTAAGGGGCCACGGGCACTCTACATATTCGCAAGACAGGTTGGCGCAGAACTATATTACACCGGTGTTCTAAACCCTGATGTTGTGGTCTCAGACAGCCGGCTCTCCACATCTTTGGCAGCGGTACTGCGGGGAATACCTAATATTCTGATAATAAACCAGTTGTTAATAGTCCTTCCAGCTGCTGGAAACCACAGTGAGAGATTTTACGCTGCTAAAAGCAACGTAGAAAAACTGATATTGGAAATTATGGCGGAGATCTGGGGGAAAAGCGACAAGATAGTTATACCGGACTTTCCGCCGCCCTATACGATATCTAAGCTTAACCTGGTGTTTGAGGAAAACACGGCTTCAAAGGCCGTGTTCATAGGGCCGCTCATCCAGAAGAGACCTGAAGAAACACCGTCAAGAAAGGAGATTAGGGAGAAACTAGGCCTTAAGGAAACCCCTCTAGTACTAGTAACCCCCAGCGGTACTAAAGAGGAGAAGAAGGCATTGGCGGAGAGTCTGCTTAACTTACTACTTGACATCGATCTAGAGGCTAAAATAATAATATCGATGGGCGCCCCTCAATCACGAACCTATGTGAAGCGTTTCGGGGACAAAATAACTGTAGTGGGCTGGCTTACAGACAAATACCTTTACTTAAAAGCAGCCGATGTACTTGTCTGTCACGGCGGACACACGACCATAGCCGAAGCCATGTATTACGGTGTACCTATGCTAGTAATACCTACAACAGGCCATACTGAAAGAATAGGTAACGCCCAATCCGTTGTCGAAATGAACTTAGGTAAAATGTTGCCACAGGAAGAGCTTAACGCTGAAAACCTTAAAGAGCTTCTTAAAGAATTACTGGATAACCCTGAATACATGAATAACGCGCGTGAAATATCGCGTAAAGTATCCGTTTTTAACGCCGCCGTTAAAGCGGCCGATGTTATAGAAGAGCTTTCTGAACAGTTCTAAATAGGTATTTTAGCAGTGGAAAGCTGGCTAATACAGGGATACTGGTCTAAACCATGGTTAGCGTAAGAAAAATAACCTAGTCAATGTTTTTAGAAGAGAAGGTGATGGTAAATGCCGCTCATAGGCTATATAGTCAACTTTAGATTGGGCGGCAAACGTCAATATCCTAAACAAGCTATAATAGAGATACCTGGTGTGGACAACAGAAGTAAAGCGGCTCAGTTCCTGAACAGAAGAGTTGAATGGGTTCGTGGTAAAACCAGGATAGTGGGGGTTTTAAAGAGAATTCATGGTAGAAAGGGCCGCGTCATAGCGTATTTCCGAAGAGGTCTTCCGGGGCAGGCCATTGGAACGACCGTTTTAATAAGATGATGGTAGCGTATGGAGTACGAGATAAAGTTAAAGATTAAAGACTTGGACGAGGCTCGGATTTTACTCGATGAAAAAGCAGTTTTTCTTCGGGAAATACTTCAGGAAGACATCTATTTTAAAAGTCCGATAAGGGATTTCGGGTTAACCGATGAGGCTCTACGTCTGAGGATAGAGAACGGTAAAAGCATGCTGACATATAAGGGTCCCAGAATTCGAACAGAAGCGGTTAAGGCGAGAGAGGAGATAGAAGTACTAGTGAACGACGCTGACGCTATGACCCATATACTGGAGAAGCTGGGGTTTAAACCCTTTGCTGTTTTACGTAAACGACGTAGAATATATAAATACCATAACGCGTATATAAGTTTAGATAATGTAGAAAAAATAGGTTATTTTATTGAGATAGAATTAATAGAGGGTAAACCTGAAAAGATTTTTGACCTTATAGCCGATCTTGGTCTAAGCCGATACAAAACCGAAGATAAAACCTATCTTGAAATGTTTCTAGAGCTAAATAGGAAAACCGGTGAAGTACCGAGGGATTGCTAGATAGCCTAGTTGTAATACCTACAGGTTAGAGATATAAATCCCTAGATACGCTGGATATTAAGGGGAGCGTTTTGCTTTACTCCGTTTTAGCCGACATATATGAAAAAATAGAGGCTACAACTAAACGCGGGGAGATGACGGCGCTACTGGTGGAGCTTTTAAAAAACTCTGACATTGAAGTAATAGACAGAGTGGTTTATTTAACCCAGGGCAAGCTGTGTCCGGACTACGTTGGGCTCGAGCTTGGAATAGCTGAAAAGCTAGCGCTTAGAGCTCTTTCCACAGCGTCAGGTTTCTCGATTAAAGCCCTAGAGGACATGTTAGGTAGGCTAGGAGATATAGGTATAGTAGCGGAAGAGGCTCTCTCTAAGGGGAAAGCCACTTCCATCCTTGACTTCTTCGGAGCTGAAGAAGCAGCACGACAGGCGCTTACTGTAGAGAGAGTATATGACACGTTCATGAAGATAGCTAAAGCGACAGGTGAAGGATCGCAAGAGTTCAAGATATCGCAACTTTCAGCGCTACTTAAAGATGCTAAGCCGAAGGAAGCTAAGTACATAATGAGAACCATAACTGGCAAGCTCAGGCTCGGAATAGCTGATATGACGATACTGGATGCTTTAGCTATAGCTTTCGGAGGTGGTAAAACGGCTCGGCCAGCTATAGAGAGAGCATATAATATCCATCCAGACCTGGGATACATAGCTAAGACGCTCGCTAAAAAGGGTTTAGACGGCATTAAAAACATCAACATAACCGTCGGGATACCTGTACAGCCGATGCTTGCTGAACGGCTAAGTAACCCAGCTGAAATACTGAACAAGCTAGGTGGTAGCTGTCTAGCTGAATATAAATATGATGGTGAAAGATCCAGGCGCACAAAAACGATGACCGAGTTGTGCTTTTCAGCCGCCGACTCGAAAACATAACCCACCACTACCCAGACGTCGTCGAGGCTGTCAGAACAGGTATTAAGGCTAAAGAAGCCATTGTTGAAGGAGAAGCAGTAGCTATAAATCCCGAAACGGGAGAGATGCTTCCTTTCCAAGAGTTAATGCATCGCAGAAGGAAATATGGTGTTAAAGAGGCAATGGAACGCTATCCCGTTGTCTTATTCCTGTTCGATCTCCTATATGCTGATGGTGAAGACTATACATTAAAGCCATACCTGGAAAGACGAGAAAGACTTGAAGAGATAACACAGACTGGTGACCGCATCAAGCTGGCTGAAGCTAAACTGGTAGAAGACCCTAAAGACCTAGAGTTGTTCTTCGAAATGGCTATAGCGGACGGATGCGAAGGGATAATGTGTAAGTCGATTAAGAGTGACTCAATATATCAGATGGGAGCTAGAGGATGGCTCTGGATAAAATATAAGCGTGACTACAGATACGAGATGACGGATACAGTAGATCTAGTAGCAGTCGGCGCCTTTTACGGTAGGGGTAAGAGAGCTGGCACCTATGGGGCTCTTCTAATGGCGGCATACGACCCTGAAACCGACACGTTTAAAACGGTTTGCAAAGTGGGCAGCGGTTTTACCGATGAAGATCTGGCTCGCCTCCCAGAACTGTTTAAGCCATACATAGTGGAGCATAAACACCCTAGAGTGGACTCAAGAATTGAGGCAGACGTATGGTTTGTGCCAGCCGTAGTGCTAGAGATTATAGGTGCTGAGATAACTCTGAGCCCGCTCCATACGTGCGCCTTAGGGAAGATTAGGGAAGATGCTGGTTTAGCTATAAGGTTCCCAAGGTTCACAGGTAGGTACCGAAACGATAAGTCTCCTGAGCAGGCAACAACTGTGAAGGAGCTTATGGAAATGTACATGAATCAGCGTAAGACTGGATCCTAGAGGCTACCTTGCCTGCCGCTCAGCCATCTTGGTAAGGGTCCAACGTATTATCCTGCGCAGCTCCCTTAAGGAGTCCTCAGAACCATAGTTTCTAATGATTATTTCGTGAACGTTTCCCTCCCCGTCCTCTATTATCTCGTATTCGAAGGCCTCCTCTCTCGGCTTCTCGCCGCTTATAACCTTTTGCTCATCCTCACGTTTTCTTCCCTCTAGGATCCGGTTAACAAGAAAACTCTTAAAGGGAGGTATGTTGACCGAGAGCGGTTTGATTAATCTTACAACAGCATGAGTCGGATATATCTCCATTTCAGCCAGCCTTTCCCCGTCGCGTGTTGAAAGAGGAAGTATGGAAAGCGGTTTCTCCTCCGCTCTTTCCGGCATAGTTACAGCTGTCTCCTTCGGTGCTGCAGCTAGAGTTGATGCTGGTTTAAAGCTCGTCTTAGAAAGCACTTCATCTACCATTGATAACATGGTTTTAAGGGCGTTGAGCTCCTCTTCAAGGCTTGAAATCCGCCGCTCCAGGAACGCCTTAAGACTAGCTAGTTCCTTAACTCTGTCCTCCAACGCGATCACGCCTCAAGTCTATAGATAGTCTAAAAGGTTATTTAGAAGTTACGGTTAACGCAGAGATAAAAATGATTTCATCCACTTTAGATGTTTATCTAAATAGGTTGAAAAGCTGGAAAGGCTGAAGATCCGGAATAGGTGATGTGAAATGAAGAGGCTTTGCACGGTTGGAAACGCCAACCTGGACGTGTATTTAGTTATTAGGGAAATGCCAGCCCCGGATTCTGAAACAATAGTTGATGAGCTGTATGAAGGGCCAGGGGGTGCTGCGGCCAACGTAGCGGTCGCATCCGCTAAACTAGGCCTAAAAGTCAGATTTCTCGGCTGTTTAGGTGATGATGCCCGAGCATCAGTCTTCCTAGATAGCTTAAAAAGAGAGGGGGTTGAAACAAGCTTTGTTTACCGTGTCCCGAGCGGCGCCACCGGTGTCGTCATAGTCATGGTTGAAAAAGATACAGGTATGAAGCGTATGCTCGCCTTTCGCGGGGCTAATGAGGCCTTGTCACCAGATCTTTTCCCCGAAGAATCTTTTCAAGAAATAGAATGGATGCATATAAGCAGTATAAAACCCGAAAAAGCTAGAGGATTTCTCGTAAAAGCTAAAAAAGTGGGCTGTATAACATCCTATGATCCAGGCGGCGCAGCTAAAGAAGGGTTAAACCCGCACAGAGAGATTTTAAGCATGGTCGATGTCTTAATGCTGAATGAATTCGAGCTTAAGTCGCTAACCGGATTTGATTGCCATGAAGGCGCATCGAAACTTATCGATCTAGGTGTTAAAACCGTGGTGGTTAAGTTAGGAAGTAAAGGGGCGGCGCTCTATGAGAAAGACTCGTATGAAACGGCTGAAGCGTTCAGAGTCAAAGTTCTAGACACTACTGGCGCAGGAGACGCTTTCAATGCAGGCTACATATTTTCAAAAATGGCTGGGCTTAACGTCAAGGAGTCGCTGGTCTTCGCGAACGCTGTAGCCGCCCTAAAAATATCGAGAAGAGGAGCTCGGAGCTCGCCAACCCTCGCTGAGGTCCTGGAGTTTCTAGATAGAACAGGTTTCCATTGTTTAAAAGCTAAAATACTCTCTAAATGGTAATAACGTTTATATATAGGGTTAGGACGTGAAGATAATGCAGTAAGACCAGGAAAGGGGTTAACCCTGTGAAAAGCGGGAAGTGCAGGCCAACTTGCCCTTTCTTGCGATGCGCCAAAAAAATGAGGATGATCCGGAAACGCGGCGGGAGAACGCTCATAATGTGCGGGATGACGGGTGACTTATGTATAGGCTATAAATGCAATTTCGCATATTGTGAAAAACATGCTCTGCTACCTGATGGTACCTGTGCGCTAACCATAAAGCGACGGACGGCGCCCAGCATAGAGGAAGAAGCGGCGAAGCTGGAGCAGCAATATGTCAGCATAAAAAGCAAACTCAAGAAGCTTGGAAAGGGCTTGGACGATCTAATATAGCTAAAGTTAAACACTAAAGTTATTAAAGCCCAGAGGTTTTTCGAAGATAGAATTTCTATTTCCTAGGGGGAGTGAGGGCAAACACTTAATTTCATGTGCTAATTCTATTTTCAGGCAGATCGGAGGAATCAGGAATGAAGCTGCTGTTAATCCATGCCGCTAGATTTGAATTCAAAGTCCGTGAAAAAGCTGTTTCTAGTGCTGAAGACCTAAATAACGTGCTTAAAGAAGCAAAAACTGAAAACGCGCTGGTTTCCTTTATAACGGTTGAAAAACAGGACGCCAATAATATAAATGGTGTCGTATCTAAAGCCTGTGAAGCGATACTGGATGTGTATAGAAGGGTAAAAGCCGAAACTATAGTAATATATCCCTATGCCCATCTCTCAAGCAGTTTAGCGTCTCCAGAGGCAGCAATAAAAATCCTGAAAGCCGTCGAGCAGACCTTAAAGGAAAACAATGCCGAAGTCATCAGAGCCCCCTTCGGCTGGTATAAAGAGTTCACGATAAAATGCTATGGTCACCCGCTCGCAGAACTTTCTAGATCAATATCTGCAGAACCGGTTAAAGAGGAGCCTAAACCCCAGGAAAAAGCCGAGGAATACGCGATACTTACACCGGATGGCGAACTAGTTAAACCAGAAGAATACAGGTATAAAGAAGGTGAGGAGGACTTCAGACAACTTGTCGAAAAAGAAGCTTTAAAACAACCACTCAAAGGCGGAGCTCCGAGATACTTTAGCTACTGTAAAAAGTTCGGAATAGAATGGGAGCCAGCGTCAGACGTAGGCCATATGAGGTTTTCACCAGAGGCTACACTCATAATGGATGTCCTTTCGGAATACTCGTGGATGTGCGCTGAAAGCCTGGGAATACCCGTCTTCAAAGTAAGAGGAACCAATATGTTTGATCTGGCAATGCCAGCCGTCAAACAACATGCAGAGCTTTACGGTGACCGGCTCTACGAGGTAGATACAGGCCAGAAAAGGCTCGTGCTTAGATATGCTGCATGCCATCAACAGTTCGCTATGATAAAGGACTGGGTGATAAGCTATAGAAACCTGCCTTTCGGAGCCTTCGAATTAGCTGACAGCTATAGGCTGGAACAGCCAGGGGAGCTGCTTCTCTGCTTCCGAATGAGAAAATTCCATATGCCTGACCTACACATATTCTGCAGGGATCTTGAAGAAGCCAAACAGGTATCGTTAAAGGTTCACAGGAAGATCTACGAGGAGATAAAAAAGATAGGCCGCGACTACGTCTCAATATATAACACGACTAAAAGCTTCCTGAAAGAAAACATGGATTATGTCCTGGAATTAGTTAGACACGAAGGTAAACCAGTACTGCTGCATTTCGTTGAGGAAAACAAGTACTACTGGGTGCTCAACATAGAGTACAATATAATAGACGAGTTGGGCAGACCGAGGGAAATAGGGACTTTCCAGATAGACATCGGCAATGCTGAAAGGTTCAATATAAAATATGTAGGCGAAAACGGCGAACAACGATACCCGGTAATAATTCACACAGCACTAATAGGATCTATAGAAAGATACCTCTACGCGCTTCTGGACACGGCAGCCTTAATGGAGAAGCGGGGAGAAATTCCTCGCCTGCCAACATGGGTTGCTCCCGTACAAGTAAGAATAATACCGGTTGACGAGAGCCTCATAGAAGAAGCGGTAAAACTAGCCGAAAAGCTGGCTTCAAGGAGCATAAGAGTAGACGTCGACGACAGAAGAGAATCAGTGTCCAAAAGGGTTAGAGACGCGGAGGTTAAATGGATCCCGTACATAGTAGTTCTAGGAAGAAAAGAAGTTAGCGAAGGTAAGCTATCTGTTAGAATACGAGGAAGTAAAGTCACTAAGATGAGCGTCAGTGAACTTGAAAAAAGAATTCTTAAAGAGCTAGAAGGATACCCCAAGCTGAGACTCACTATGCCGATGCTTGTTAGCCATCGTCCTGTTTTCTAAACCTGGTGAGGGTTCTGAACCAGTTTTTTTCCCTTTCCAGGCTTAAAGGAAGAAAAATAATGTTGAAATCTCAGCTAGAACAGAAACTCAGCTTAGAATCCGTAATTAAAGCGAGAAGCGATGCACATGCTAAAAGACAGCCAAGGCCCTGCGGTCTCACAGTGCATCCGGGAATAGGTTGTTCGCTGGGCTGTATATACTGCTATGTGGGGGATATGGGGTTCGACATGGCCCAAGTTAAGCCCTACGCATTAACAGGAGATGAATTGGCATACGCCCTTCTCTCCAATGAGGAATTCCTTCCCTCGCTAACGGGAACCTATCTAGCGTTTGGTAGCATAACTGAGCCTCTTCATCCACGTCTCTTTAATAAAACCCTCCAGTACTTAATGGCGGTCGATAAATGGCTTAAAAACCCAAGCCAGCTATCAACTAAAATGCTGGTAACTGAGGAGTCGGCCAGAAAGCTCAGCAGGTTGAAACACATTCCGTTAAGCGTGCTTGTAACGATCATCACGTTTAAAAAACGGGAGCTGGAGCCTAGAGCGCCGCCCCCCGAGGCCAGAATCGAAAGCATTAAAACGTTAGCTAAACACGGCTTTAAACCGATGCTGTTTTTCCGGCCAATTATACCGGGAGTGAATGAGGAAGAGGCACCGGAAATTTTTCGTGCGGCTAAACAGTCAGGCGCTGTAGCTGTAGTTATAGGAGGCCTTCGGGTAACCAAGAATATACTATTTAGGCTGAAGAGCACTGGTATAGACGTCAAAGAAATTAAGAAACGGTTAACCCGGCCACTTGACAATGGTCAAGTGAGCCTACTG
>CAYSTQ010000033.1:0-11156 GCA_964433855.1 uncultured Thermoproteales archaeon | reverse complement strand
TGTTTTCAAAGATGTTTTAACGGAGGATGGGGTTAAGCTGGCAGTTGAACGGGGCATGTCTCAAGGCTCGTTTTTTACACCCAAATACTGCTACATAAACGCTTCAGCTATAAAAGGCAGTCTTTTAGTAGAGCTTGAAAAGGCCGATCCATCCTCTCCCTTCATAGAGCTTATAACCCTGAGGGGACAGCGTAGACAGCTTAAAATAACCATACCTCCAGGAGGCAAGTATGTGCTTGAGACGGTCGATCTTGAAGGCGGCCAATACGCCGTAGACCTCACCTTTATAGCCTCCCCAGGCGACGTAGTAGTCGTCAACGCAACGCCTGCATGCCTAGTTTACGCTAGGCCTATCGAAGTACCTGTGCCAGGCCTCGGGAAGATAAGGCTTGTGGAGAGACGATACGTAGCCTATGGGGGCAGGGTTGAATTAGTGAACACAGCCGCGTTTAAAGTCAATGTTGTACTGGAGGCATCGTTCGTGTATCATAGGGAGCTAGAGTATTCGTTTACAGATAACATATTTACGATGGATACTGGATGGACTCCGGGCGGATCGGTGCGGCGAATAGTTGTGATGAACCTGCCGGAGGCGTTTACCATCCTTAAAGTTGAAGGAGGCAAGGTATCCGGGCTTGATCCGGTACTCGGCTCCCCCCTCCCCCCGGGGATAGAAGCCGTTGAAGTAATGCGTCCCACCCTGCAGGTGTTTGTCAACGTGGGTAAAGTGACGCTGGAGGTTTCAAGCAGCGACGGATTTAAAGTATACGACGGCCAGATTAGAATCACGTGGCCTAATGGGGAACAGACGTATGTGCCGCCAGGAGGAAGCGTGACGCCGCTCGCGCTAAGTCTGCAAGCAGAGGTTGTCTTCGGCGGGGTAGCTGTGGCTGGATACAATGTATGCAGCCTGCCACCGGTGATCAGTCTTCAAGCCGAGTTCTCAACTCTCCGCGTGCACGTCTTCGATCTTGAAGGCAACCCGTTGCCAAATGCCTCAGTTCTGCTCTACTCATACCTAACTTACAGTTATAAACACGTGTTAACAGGCACGGATGGGACAGCCGTCTTTAAAGGCCTACCTAAAGGCTACAACTACATGGTTATAATTTATTTTAGAGGTGCAGAAGTGTTCAGGCAACATATTAGACTTGACAGGAGTCGTGTAGTGACAGCCTACTGCAGCGTGAAACGATCCACCGTGGTCTTAGAAAGGATGAAAGGCGGAAAAGTAGTTAACGCCACGGTTAAGGTATACTCACAAGCTCTTAACATAACGTCTAAATCGGATGAAAACGGTATAGCTGAACTAGGCTTGCTACCCTTAGGTAGATACCGTGTCGAGATAAGCAGAAATAACATGGTTATATATAAGGGAGAACTCACCCTAGGCGGCGACGTCTGCGTCAAGCTTCCAGTCTCTACTTTGAAGATCGCCGTAAAAGACCTTCTGGGAAACGGTGTAGGGGGAGTAACATTGGTACTGTACATCGGAAACAATACCGAATTTAAAGTTAAAACCGGTGACGAGGGCTATGCCGTACTCAGAGACGTCCCGTACGGCTCATATGAATTAACCGTTAGCCTCGGCACAGCATCTGAACAACTAGAAATAAACATTCCCGAAGACAGCTTCGTAAGCGTCAAGCTAGGGCTTGTCGTCCTCCCCGGAGGCCTTGCAATAACCTATATGGATGGAGTTATCGCCACAGTCATCATGCTTATTTTAAGCCTCCTGCTCCTACATAGACTCGGAAAAGACGAGACAGACATAGTGGAGTAAATTACGTAGAGGTTTAAACATTTTTAAACTCGTAAACCGGAACCTGGCATAATCTAAATATGGATAACCACGATATTTTCAACCATGAGCGAGAGCGTAGCCCTGGTTTTCGACTGTGGCTCTACGAATCTAAGAGTAGCCGCAGTAAACTCCAGCGGCAACATCGTGGCTCAGGCTAACCGCCCTAATTCTCCCATCCCGCAGCCAGGCGGCAAGCCGGGCTGGCTCATATGGGACGTCGACGCCATATGGCTTAAACTCTGCCTGTTATGCCGTGAAGTGCTGAAGACACTCGATGAAAAATACAGGGTTGAAGCTGTCACGGTGACCACCTGGGGTGCTGATGGGGCACTTGTCCGGCGGGATGGAAGCCTGGCTTATCCAGCTATCTCCTGGCAGTGTCCTAGAACCCGTGAAATAGCGGAGAAGCTGCCTGAGCTGATGGATCCATGGGATATTTTCCGGGTAACAGGCTACCAGATAATATCGTTCAACACTCTGCTTAAACTCATGTGGATCAGACAACATGATTCCTCAGCTTTCGACAACGCGTATACATGGCTCATGATGCCAGGCCTCCTGGTCCACAGGTTAACCGGCGAGTTCCATATAGATCCCACCAGTGCCTCGACGATGATGGCTATGAACATGGCTAAAAGAGACTGGTCAGAGGAAATGCTAGGGCTCGCTGGCTTAGACCCGGGTTTCTTCCCTGAATGGGTGGAGCCAGGCGAAGTGATAGGGTACGTCGCCAAGACTGCCTGTAAGAAGACAGGGCTTAAAGAAAGTTTACCTGTAGTAGTCAGCGGGCATGATACACAGTTTGCCATATTCGCAGCAGGGGCTGGGCCGCGTGAAGCAGTGCTTTCAAGTGGTACCTGGGAGATACTGGCGCTCAGGCTAGACAGGTATGAGGCTAGCAGGAGGGCATTCGAGGAAGGCGTTATAGTTGAGGCTGATGTGCAGCCTGGGCTGTGGAACCCTCAGCTACTGATGATAGCGTCAGCGGTTCTGGAATGGGTTAAACGCCACATGTACCCAGAACTTAAGCCGAGCGAGTATAAGCCGATGATAGAGGAGGCCTCTAGAATCCCTCCGGGATCAGGCGGAATACTAGCCGTAACAAGCTTCGTCAGCGATTCAGGCCCCACGAGAAAGTACGGCGCTAAAGGAGCCTTCCTCGGTCTTGAACTTCAAACCGGGAGAGGCCACATTTACAGGGCAGCGCTAGAGGGGCTCTCGCTGCAGTTAAGGCTGGCGCTTGAAGCTCTAGAAGAGGCATACGGCTTCAAGGCGGAGAGCGTCAGGGTTGTAGGCGGGGGCTCTAAGAATCATCTATGGAACCAGATAAGAGCCGACGTCCTAGGCCTCCCGATCACAACAACAAGGTTTAGCGAGGCCACAGTTCTCGGCGCGGCCCTGACGGCTTTCACGGGAACGGGTCTCTTTAAGGATTTTAACGATGCTCTGAAAAGCATGAAATGGGACACCAAGATGTTCAAGCCAGGCGCCGCCAAAAAACTGTATGACCGGCTTTACGGTCTATATGTAAACGTTCTTCAAACGCTAAAACCGATCTATGAAAACTGGACTCACTGAACAGGTTCACGGTCAGCAGGTAGCCGTAGCTTAAGCCACGGCCTAATTATATCTTCACTAGCCCCTATTTTACGAAGCCACCCAATAAACATTCCGTGAAGCCTCTCCACGACCTCCGGTCGTTCAATGGCTAGATTATGTTTCTGCCTAGGATCCTTACTGAGATCGTATAGCTCCGTCTGTATCCTGCCGAAGGGATGGAGCACCCTAGGCTCACCATCCACGATCATAGTATACTCCTCCCTATCTACTTCCTGAACCGGGGCCTCAGGCGCCAGGATCAGGCTCCATCTGTCAGAGACAAGAGTCGCCCTAAGCCCGGCCCTAACCCCCCTTATAAGGGACGGCGTTGAAACAGCTATGCTCCTAAGAGTTTCCCGCTCGCCTCTAGCTAGGGAAAGCAGCGAGCTACCCTGAACCCTACTCGGCTTCTCAACACCGGCTAACTCAAGCACGGTGGCCGTTATATCAGGCGTCTGGACTAAAGCATTCATTCGGCGGGGCTCCAAACCTAGGCTGTCAGGCGGTCTTAACAGCAAAGGTATGTGACAGACCTCTTCGTAGAGAGGGGCTAACCCGTGATACTTACCCATTATTATGGATTTACCTATTAGCCCGTGCTCCCCCAGATAGAATCCGTGGTCTGCCGTGAATATCACAGCCGTGTTCTCGTAAAGACCCAGTTCCTCCACCTTCTCAAGCAGTCTACCTATCCATTTATCTACAAGCGTCACTTCTCCAGCGTACATCGCTCTGCAGTGTTCAAGCTCGCTTCTTGTCAAGTATCCACAGGGGCCGTAGACGGGGTATATAACCTCTTCCCCGTCATACCCGGGGTCATACATATCGACGTACCATTTCGGTGGGTCCCAAGGTTCATGGGGATCGAAAAAGTCCACGTAGAGGAAGAATTTCCGGCCATGGTTTTTCTCAAGCCACCTAATAGCTTCAGACGCCGTTCTGGCCGGTATCCAGTCCTCCTCAAACCTCCTTAAAGCGTTATTCCTGAGATGCTGAACAGTAGTCTTAACGTTTCTAAGCTTCTCAGGGCTGCACGGAAGCTTGACCTCTAAAGGGTCTGTCCTATACCTATCGTTTTCCTGCCCCCTTATCCACACCCACCCATCAAAGCCCTTATCGAAGAAATACCCATCCTTCAAAATATGAGGTGTATCCGCCACCATCATGCTCACGTAATCTTTCTCTTTCAACATCTCAGCTATGACAAGCTCATCGCGAGGCATCGGCGACCAGTCGTAATAAGTATAGGTGAAGCGGCCAGTCATCAAGTCGAGCCGATTCGGAACCGTGGGGAACGAGGCGTGATAGGCTCGAGTAAACACGATGGAATCGTCAGCCAACCTGCTAAGATTAGGAGTCCTAACCCTAACTCCGTTTTTCACGGTGAAGCGGCCGTAGAGATTATCCCAGCGAAACGTATCTGAAACTATAAGCACCACACTAAAACCTTCTTCCAAGGTTCTCACCAAATTCATAATCCTGTTGATAACGTTAAATAGTCTTTTAGCCGCCAAAGTTTTGGCGGAGCTGCGTGTCTAACTTGCTGCCGTAGCAGTAGTTCATAGATATAGTTAGACATGCAGGTGTTTGAGGTAGACTTTCCGTCTATCCAAATATCTGCCGGTTCAGGTGTTCATGTCTCCTATAGTTCTATACAGGGGTCAGTAGGAGTACTGTTAGACAGGATATGTGCGTTTCACACTAATAATGTTTATAAGAATGTTTTACGTAGATGTTTACGGTGACGTTTATGGTTAGGAAGACAACGATTCTCCTTAGAGAAGATATTTATCAAGCCCTTAGAGCAAGGGGCGGGGCCAGGAACCTCTCGAAGCTGATAAACGAGATTCTGGCAGAGTATTTCGCAAAGAGTGGGAGTATGTTTGGGGTTTTGAAGTCAGTTAACACCAGCGATTTAAGGGATCACCGTGACCGGTTATGAGGTATGTGATAGATTCCTATGCGTGGATTGAATACTTCATGGGGACCAAAACTGGAGAGAAGGTAAGGCCCATAATTGAAGGCTTAGACGAGAAGATAACGCCGACCATCTGCCTCGCCGAGATTTACGCGAAGATTCTAAAAGTGGAAGGTGAGGAGCTAGCCGAAAAACTGAGGGCTTTTATAAAGGAGAGGAGCGCCATCGCTCCATTAGACGAGAGAATAGCTGTTGAGGCTGCGAAGATCGACTGCACGATGAAAAAGAAAGTTAGAGGATGGGGGCTAGCAGATTCCATAGTATATGCCACTGGTTTGGTGAAAAACGCCAAAATAGTAACAGGGGACGAACACTTCAAAAATCTAAAAAATGTTATTTATATTAAGCAAAACCCTTAGCCTCTATTAGCTTTCCTTATCCTCCACGTATCGCGACATCTAGACTGTTCACAGTAGCGGACCATTACTGTGGATGAGTCATGGCCACAGTAATATACTCCCTCCCACCGAAGGCTCCCACTGTGCTTTACTCCTTTCACGCTCATATCCGTTTGCCATGAAACAGTAGGTGCCTCCTCCTATAAGAGACATGTAGGCCCTGAGCACCTTATACTTAAGCTGTCCTATCCCTTCTAGTCTTTAAGCCCTTCATCTCCATACATATATCCTTCAAGCTCATCTTAGGCAGAGGAGAGGCCCCGTCTTGGCGAACATATATGCGTGGAGCAGCTGCCTCGGCAGCTCAACCAGTAGCGGGTAGCCCAACTATCAGCACGCCAAACAGCATACGTCTCCTGAAGTGCATGCTCGTGCCCCTGTCTAGGAGCGCGACTGTGAACCAGACACCGCACATCAAGTGAACAAGAGTCGCAAAGAACAAGCCTACAAAGACCCTAAGCAGGTTAGGGGCATCCGATGAACACTGCCGTGGTTTAAAAGAAAGCTATGGAACCTTCTCAGAACCTCAACGTGTTCAAGGCAGCGCCTTGGGTATGGAGACCTCAAACAGGTGTTTAACGGCGCGCTCCCATTCCTCAGACACCCTGTCTCTCATCGGATAAGTCGGTTCAGCAGGCATCTTATAATGCCCGGATTTGCTTGAAGAACTGTTCATAATAAAGGTCAGATACCCCTGGATTCCTCATCGCGTCAGCTGGCATGACTCTCCTCATTCCAGGATTAAGTAGGGCCAGCTGGTTTATTAGCTTTCCCGCCTCTAGCTCCGGCGAGGTTTTAAACAGTTCTAGAGGTCTATCCGGGTTGGCTTAGTAAATTCTTTAATTCTCATAGCCATACCTAGTTAATAAGAGAGGTGTTTGACTTGGGCGTTAAATTCGCTATATGCAATGAGATGTTTGAAAACTGGGATCTCAGGAAAGTCATGGCTCTGGCAGCCAGGCTGGGCTACAGCGCCGTCGAGATAGCGCCGTTCACGCTGGCTGACGACGTTAGGAAGCTGGGGAAAAAAGCTAGGAAAAAGATAGTTGAGGACTCCGAGAGCCTGGGGGTAGAGATCGCTGGCACTCACTGGCTCCTAGTCAAGCCTGAAGGCCTCCACATAACACATCCAGACCAGTCCATACGTGGCAAGACAGTTGAATATCTCAAGGCGCTGGCTGAGTTCACAGCGGATATAGGCGGCAGAGTGATGGTTTTCGGGTCTCCTAAACAACGGAATGTTCTACCCGGCGTCGACCCCAGTAAGGCCTGGGCCTGGGCCGTAGAAGCCTTCAAGAAGGCCAGTAGATACTGTGGGGATCTAGGGGTCACACTCTGCATAGAGCCGTTATCTAGAGACCAGACGAACTTCATAAACACCTGTAGAGACGCCCTGAAACTAATCGAGGACGTGGCTGAGCCCAGCTTTAAGCTCATCCTAGACGTTAGAAGCATGGCTGACGAAGGCCGGCCGATACATGAAATAGTGGCTGATGGAAGGGAACACCTAACGCATTTTCACGCTAACGATACTAACGGGCTGGGGCCCGGCTTCGGCAAGGCTGACTATCATAAGATAGCGAGAACACTCTTGGAAATAGGGTTCTCAGGCTATGCCTCAGTGGAAATATTCGATTTCACCCTCGGGTCAAAATATATAGCCACAAGAAGCATTGAGAACCTGAAAACGTACTTCGGGGTGATATAGGTGGAGACCGTTAAGATACGTGTCGAGGCTGGCGCTCACAACAGGCTTCTTACACCGGTTGAGGCCTTCATAGCAGGGGTTAAAGCCGAGAAACCGGTTCTAATAGACCTGGCGTCAGGTAGAGAGATCCCGGTCCAGGTAGAGCAGGTGGAGGGAGGTGTTAAAGCGTCCTGGCTGGTGGACTGGATCCAGGCTGGCGGGGCCAGGGAATATGAGTTAAGGCTTAACGAGGAATCCTCTCGTCAAGGTTTTACGCTTAAAGATGAGAAAGGCAGACTCGGTATAGCTTACAGAGGTTACGAGGTGGCTGGCTATGTCTACAGCGAGGAATGGAGTAAACCATACATGTTCCCTGTAAGAGGGCCTGGAGGCATACCAGTCACCGAGAACGGGCCAGCTGACCATGTGCATCATAGATCGCTATGGGTGGCGCATGGCGAGGTTAACGGGCAGGACCTATGGAGCGAACATCCTGGAAGACACGGTAAAATAAGGCATATCAGCTTTAAGGAGCTTTCAGCTGGTCCCGTATACGCTAAACTTGTCGAAGAAAACGTATGGACAGGTGTAAACGGTGAAAAGCTGCTTGATGAGACAAGATTCTTCAAGATATGGGGTCATCCCCTGGAAGAGTGGATCATCGATGCCGAGATAACGTTTAAGGCGAGCTACGGGGACGTGCTCTTCGCCGACACTAAAGAGGCTGGAATACTGTCCATCAGGGTTGCTGAATCGATGAAGGTTAAGAACGGGGGTCTCATAGTCAACTCGGCTGGAGGGATAAACGAGCCTGAGACGTGGGGGAGGCGCGCCCACTGGTGCGACTACTCCGGCCCGGTCTCAGGAGTATGGTTAGGTATAGCCGTGTTCGATCATCCGGCTAACCCGGGTCACCCGACCTACTGGCATGTCAGAAACTACGGCTTGATGACCGCTAACATATTCGGGATAACCTACTTCGAAAAGTGGCGCGGTGTCAGAGGAGATCTACGGGTCAGGTCAGGGAGCTCCGTAACGTTCAGGTATAGAGTGATCCTTCATAGGGGGACGGCTTTCGACGCTAACCTATCCCAAAGATACATGGACTATGTAAACCCGCCCCGGGTCACGGTATTAGCTTAATAAACCTTTTTTAACGAGTTCATACGTGAATGCTACCACTACCGGTATCGCCAGGTTATCATCCATAACCGTCAGCCAGACATCTATAATGAGGCCGACGGTCACGCATAGGATGGCCGTCAAAGGATCAGTATACAGGAGCAGTACTGCCCATGCGGCGGCAAACCCCAAAGTCTCGCTCAGGACTTTTTTAGCCCTATTAAACGGAAAACTAGGCCCTATAGGTAAAACACATCCTATAAGACCGGAAAGCCCATCTCCCAGCGCGACAACTATTAGCCCAGCTACGAACCCTGTTTTACAGAGTAGCAACACCGTCGTTACGCCGAGCGCCAGCCATAAAGGCGCGGTAGACACTCCTAACAGCTCACTTTTCCTGCCAGCAATCCTGACAATTCCAGATACAACGGGCATTAAAACCCCATTCACTCTAAGATACTCCTCCAAGGTAAATATTGCCGCCGTCAAAATAAGTAGTGTGGCCACAGCCTGTCTTCCAAACAAGAACACCGACGGCACTAACAGGAGAGACGCTAAATGTATAGTTTTTCTCACAAGCAGGTTCGCGTCGAAGCGTTGTTGTCTCACCCCTATGATCGGTGCAACCGCATCCAGCAAGCTGTCGCTCTCAACAACGTAGTCGGCCTTAGCGGCCACGCTCTTTTCAGCGTTAAACGCTATAAACACCCTACATATCCCTTGCAGCTGAAGGTTGTTGTGGTCGTCACCGATCACCACCGTCTCATCCTTGGAAACACCTAACCTGGACATTATCTCTTTAACCAGCCTAAGCTTACCGTTCCTAAAAACAGACATGCTCTCCTCCACCCCGATTATCTCCCCGCCCCGGCCCAACCGTGTTTTTACTCCATACCCCTCGTCGAAACCGTATTCTCTAACCAGGAGATCCACGATTTCCTGGGGAACCCCTGAACTAATAAGAACGGTATAGAAGCCTCTAGACCTGAGCGCCTCTACGGCCTCCCTTACGTGTCTAGGCCTAGGCAATTCCCGGTACGCCTCCAGAAAGACGCCTATCTTAACCCCTTTGAATAGGTTAAAAGCGTACTTTATAGCCTTCTCAATGGACAAAACGCCGGCCTCGTAAAGAAGCCCTATGATTATGATAGTTAACGTCTTTCTTAGACCTAGAAACCTGCTTAGCCTCAGTATAAGCATGCGTTTCCTGGGCAGTATAACGCCCTCAACGTCAAAAACCGCCAGGCCCCTGATCAAGCACCGGGCCCCGGAACACATGTTAAGCCAATAACTTGACTATTTTTTCTGCTTCTTGTAGGTCTTTGTGGGTGTCTATGCTTTTCCATTTGGCTTTGTATTTTACTGCTTTTAGTTTTTGTTCTTTTGCTAGTTGGGGGAACGCTGTTCTCTCCAGGTCTCCTTTCTCGGGCATGTATTTCAGCGCCTGGGGGGTCATGTAGTATACTCCGGCGTTCACCCAGTGTTCTAGGAGGGGTTTCTCCCTGAAGGCCGTGACCTTGTCGCCCTCGGTCTCAACTATCCCGTAGGGGCTGCGGAGGGGTACTAGGGCTAGGGAGGCCAGGTAGCCGTCGAGCCTGGCGAGGGGCCTCGGATCCAGGTCCGTCAGAATATCCCCGTTAACCACGTAGAACCCCGGCTCGCCGCGCAGGAAGGGCTCAGCGTTCCTCAAAGCACCCCCCGTCCCGAGAGGCTCATCCTCAACCACGTAGCCTATCCTAACCCCCAGCCTCGACCCATTCCCCAGCCTACAGATAATCTTCTCCTTAAGATACCCAGCACATACCAGGAACTCGTCAACACCATAGCGGCGAAGCCACCCAATCTGCCACTCAATAATAGGACGCCCACCAACCTCAACCAAAGGCTTAGGAACCACATCAGTCAAAGGCCTCAAACGCCTACCCTGACCCCCAGCCAAAACAACAGCCATCAAACCCAAACCCACCCCCAAACCACCAAACAAACCCACCTTTATAAACCATAAACACCGATAACCTATTAAAATTATGGGGGGCCACCATCTTGAAGGCCTTCAGAGCCTACGACATAAGGGGGGTTTATGGTGTAGAACTGACCGATGAGCTAGCGTTTAAGCTTGGAAAGGCTTTCTCGGCATTAGACGTGGATGATGTTATGGTTGGATGGGACAATAGATTTTCCTCTCCTCGGCTAGCCGAAGCCTTCACTAAGGGCGCCGTGTCCGCAGGCGTCAACGTGATTCGTCTAGGTGAGCTGCCGAACCCCATACACTACTTTAACTGCTGGCTACATAAAAGATACGGGGCGTACGTAACCGCAAGCCATAACCCTCCAGAATACAACGGTTTCAAACTTACAAGGAGTGACGGAACCAGCCTAGTTGAAGAACTCGGAAAACTAAAAAACATAATAGCTACCCCCGATACAACCGTTCAAGCTAGAGTTAAGGGCTCCGTCAAAAAATACGTGAAGGCAATAGACGACTACATGGGTTTCCTAAAGGAAAGATTTTGCAGCGAGTTAAACGTTAAGATAGCTGTTGAGACGTTCGGCGGCGTCGTAGGCCGC
>CAYSTQ010000032.1:0-11189 GCA_964433855.1 uncultured Thermoproteales archaeon | reverse complement strand
ATGGGAGCTGCTGCTGCTCAACCAGGTGCACGACAATCTAGATGGAACCTCAATAGAGCAGGCCTACCAGGACGGCGTAGTAGACTACTTAAAGATAAAGCTGGAGGGCGGCAAGTTGCTTGACAAAGCGGTGAAGACTATAGCGTCTAGAGTGGATACTTCGAAGCTGGGCCGCAGCCTGATAGTGTTCAACTCTCTCCCGTGGAGCAGGGACGGTGTCGTCGAGGTCGAGGGCCTGGACGACGTGATGCTTGTCGACTCCGAGGGAAGCCCGGTGCCTGTTCAGCGCGATGCTGAGACCGGAAAGCTTATTTTCATAGCCCGCGGGGTTCCCGGCCTAGGCTATAAAGCATACTCTATAAGGGAGGCTGGCGGGGAGGACGCTGAAACAGATCTGAGGGCAGAGGGGCTGACGCTTGAAAACAGCTTCCTTAAAGTCGTTGTCGATGAATCCACAGGGGATCTGGTCAGCGTGTACGACAAGGTTAACGGCGTTGAGCTCCTAGATGGTGGAAAGGGAGGTAACTTCCTGAAACTGTTTATTGATAGGCCGCCTAACGCTCCTCGTGGTGAGCCAGCCTGGAACATTTACCTAGGTCCAGCGGATGATCCTGAGACTATCTCGGTGGAGCTCGTTGAGAAGGGTCCCGTAAGGGCCAGGGTTAAAGTAGTGAAGAGATTTGGTACCTCGAGGTTCATCATCTACATTTCGCTTTACGCCTACACGCCGAGGGTTGACTTCGAGATAAGGGCTTTCTGGAACGAGGAGTATAGGTTCGCTAAGATAGGTTTCGCTCCAAGCTTCAAGCCCCCCTACGCCACCTATGAGATAGCGTATGGGGCTATCCAGAGGTATGCGCACACGTTCAGAGAGGCTCCGCCTGTCAAGCTAGAGTTGCCGCCGAGAGAGTGGGAGGAGGCGGATATGCTGAAGTTCGAAGTGGCGGCGCAGACATGGGTGGATGTTTCGAAGCCTGATGGGAGCTTCGGCTTCACCCTGTTCAACAACGGTAGATACGGTTTCTCCTATGACGGGGAGACGCTGTGGCTGAGCTTCCTGAGAGCGGCCAACAGGCCCTTACCGCTCATGCCGTTACAATGGACTGATAGGTCGTCAAAGCCGTGGGTTGGCGAGCACGTGTTAAGGTATGCGCTGCAGCCGCACAAAGGTGGCTGGAAAGCCCTTAACCCGGCTAGGCTAGGTATGGAGTTCAATAACCCGTTGATAGCTGTTGTTGAGGACGCTCATCCCGGCGATCTACCGCCGAGACATGGATTCATGGAGGTCTCGCCTGGAAACGTGGTGGCTACGGTCGTGAAGAAGGCCGAGGATGGGGACGAGGTCGTCGTCAGGCTCTTCGAGTCTATCGGTGAAGAATGCGAGGCTGAGCTTAGGCTCTGGTTTGAGCCCAGGGAGGCGTGGGAGACCGACCTAGTGGAATGGGACAAATACGTGGAGCCGGTCAAGTATTCAGCGGCAGGCGCCGTGTTGAAGTTGCGGGTTAAGCCCTTCGAGATAAAAACCTTGAAGCTTAAGGCTTAAAGGCTCCCGTATAGCAGTTCGCGTAAAGCCCTTATTTTTATCTATACTTCTTCTAAAACCCTGGTTTGGGCGGGTAGCATATTTTTAATGGTAACGGGTATTCCAGACGTAGCGTTTAACGAGGGATTAACTGTGCGGATATAGGAGATGTTTAAAGACCTCATTAACCAGCATTTTGAGTTCGCCGAGAAACGCTTCAGTGACAGGCTGGTAGCGGTTGCTGTTTCCGGATTCTTGGCTCGTGGCGAGGCTAGGGGTTAAGGGGATATAGATTATAGATGTGTGCGTTTTTTCAAATGTTTATCGGTTGATGTAGGAGCTAGAAGTTTTTCAGGACGACCGTTTCCTGTACGGCGGGATACCGCCTGTGTTAATAAAGGATGGAGTAGGCCTTTAAAGCAAGTCTATTCCGCATTTAGGCATGATGAAAAATTTAGGTTTTTATACTATCCTGTTTTCCAGCTATATTTCAAGCGTAGCCACGATCGCTAGATGATCAGACGGATACACTCCCTTTCTCGCCTTAGTGCCAGCTAAATGGGCCTCGATTGCCTTAGCCTCCCCGCTGACGAATACGTAATCCAGCCTTATCCATGGTTTGCGGCTTGGGAACGTGCAGCCAGGATCGCCGGGGTTTGCGGCTTCCCAGGCGTCCACGAAGAATCCCTTTACGCCATCTACTTCTTTCTCCCCTTTAAGTAGCCTTATCGGCGCCAGCACTGGTGGACTGTTAAAGTCCCCTACAAGGACTTTGACTCTGTGCCTGAAGCCAGCTACGTATTTAACGGTTTCAACAGCGTTTCTCACACGGGCTTGGTGGCTCAGGGAGAAATGTGTGACGAAAAAGCCGATCTCCCTCCCGTTCACCTTGACGGAGGCCCCGAGACAAATCCGCTGATGAGCATCGCGACGGTCGCCGGGATCCCTGGTCAGTTTAATGTAACCAAGCGGGGTGAAGGGATGCTTAGCCATTATGGCTAGTCCTTCTTCAACCCTTGGTTTTTCCGAGTAAATGTGCGCCGGCTGGTAAATGTAGCTCATGCCTACCCGCTCGGCTATCTGTTCGGCCTGGTCCTGCTCAGCATTCCTTCTCTCGTCAAACCTTACCTCCTGTAGCCCGATTATGTCCGGCTTTTCCGAATCTATTACTTCACAGATGAGTTTAAGCCTTACATCCCATGGCTCATTGTAGTTCCATATGTTGTACGTCATCACTTTTATCTTCATGGGTTACCCCTACGTCTATGCTAGTAGTTTCTCTGACACGTATCGCAGCAGCCTAATCCTGTTCCTACATTCGCTGAGGCTCCGCCCACACCCGACTTCGTATATGATCGGTTTCGGATAACCGGTCTTCCTAAGGGCTTCAGCAAAGGCGTCCCAGTCTATGTTTCCCATCAACGGCGGGAGATGCTGGTCTCCGGTCCCATTGTTATCATGTATATGTGTTGCCACAAGCCTTTCCCCGACAGCAGCCACGAACTCGTGGGGCGGTATACGGTTCACGTTCGCATGCCCGGTGTCTAGGCATATGCCAAGTCTCTCAGAGCCGACTTCTTCTAGCAGCTGCAGTAGGTCGGCTGGCCTAGACCCGTAAACCCGTTCAAGCCTGTTCTCAACAGCGATGGTCACTCCCAGATCCTCGGCTACTCTGGCCAGCTCCCTAAAGGACTTAACGTTTGCCTCCCTAACTCTTAGTATTGTCTCGTGGAAGCTGAGGTTTAGCGACAGGTTTTCCACGCCGGGGATCCCTGTGCCGGGGTGGACCACGAGGGTTTCAGCCTCCAAGATGTTAGCCAGTTCAAGGAACCTAGCCACCTTATCTACGGCTTCAGCCCGTTCGGCCTCGTTAAACCTGGCGAGATTGGGGTCAGGGGCATGCATCTGTATTGGCTTTATCCCGTGCGTCTCTAAGAGTTCTTTAAGCTCAGCGGCTCGTTTCTTAACCTCGTTCCAGGATGGAGGCTTGTAACCCAGGGTTTCAGCCAGTCTCGCATATGAGCCAGGTATGTGGCCTAGAACGTATATTATTCCGCCCAGCTCCACGTGCTCTATTCTCTCTTTTTCGAGCAGGGTTAAAACCTCCTCAACCGTGGCCTCAGGATAGGCTCCAACAGCTAACCCCCACTCCATAGGGAGCGCCTCCGGCCTCCTATACGGCGGCTGAGAAGATATAGTTTTGCATGTGGTGTCACGCCCGTTTTTCCATGGTGAGCCAATCGATGACGAGATGCGCTAGCTCCCTGTTCTCTCTAGGCATCCTGCCGGGAGTAGTCCCGAAAACCATTATCGGGACTCTGCCTTCATGGAGAGAGCCATGCGACCTCAGAGAGATCTCGCAGATCTCCCTGTCTACAAGCCCAAACACGTAATTCTTTCTGGCCAGAACCATCAGGTCTCCTATCCGCTCCTCGTCTAGATGGAAAAGCCTAGCCGCCTGCCTACGGGTTAGCACAACCTCTACTCCTTCAACGTCCTGGAGAAGCTCCAGGGCCCTGTAGACATCCCCTGTTTTCTCCAGGTATATGTATACTGCTCCGCCCATATTGCTGTGATGTGCCACGTAGCGGTCGGCTATTATCATGTTCATCTTGGCGTCTATGTTGTTCCTCTTTAAAATCAGCTCGAGGTTTACCGCCATGTTTTTCCCAGACATGCCGTGGTCGGCGGTCACGCATAGAAGTAGCTCGTCCCCCCTCTTCTCATAGGTCTCCGCCAGCCTCTGCAGCCCTTCATCGATCCCCCTAATATGCCGCCTGGACTCTGGATGCTCAGGACCATATTTATGCATAGCGTAGTCGGTAGTCGCCACGTACATTAAATCGGGTCTTTCCCTCGCCGCTACCCTTTCAGCAGCCTTGAAAAGCCAGATGTTCACGTCTATGGAGTATATGTGTGGAGGCGCGCCTATTTCCTCCACCAGCCAGCTCGGCGGCTTCTCAGCCGAGAAAGATACCGCGGCTCCTCTGCCGAGCAGGAGCCGCAGCTTATCCTTGGAAGTGAGTAAGGCTGTTTTAAGTCCTAGTCCAGCGGCCCTCTCCAGGATCGTTTTAGACCTTATGAATTCCGGGGACTCCATGTATACCTCTCGTTCAGTAGCCCTATCATAGTAGTAGTTGCTTGTTATCCCATGGGCTTCAGGATATTCCCCTGTTATGATCGATACATTGTTAACGTTGGTTACCGACGGGATGACGGACCAGCCCTCTGAAAAATAGTCGGCACGCCTGATAAACCTGGCTTCCTGAAGGTATTCAGGCCCGCAGCCATCTATACAGACTAGCACGGCTTTTCTGCCCATTTAGACACCTTAAAACACCTACGTTATCTCGTTTAAAACTGTTTGGTATAGTTGGAATTTAGCCATACCCCTTTCTAGCCCCACCATGCTTCTCCGCTTTAACCTGTTGGCTGCTTATCCTTACTTTAACTCCCAGCTTCTATGCGGGAGACAGGGAGTTGAAAACTTGAATTGAAGAGGCCTGCTAAGACGTACACGTAAGGGTTCACGTTCTCTTCATGGAATTCCTTAAATAATATTTACCTGGATATAACTGGCATGAAGGGAAATCCACTTAAAGAAAAGCTAAGTATGGGGGAGCCGGCCTTTGGAGCCGCCATATCCGTTCCCTGCATGGACGTCGCGGAGGCCCTAGCTAGCCTAGGCTTCGACTGGCTCTTTATAGACATGGAGCATGCCCCTCTAGGCTTCAGGGATGTTCAGAACATTCTTCAGGCCGTGGAACATACAGGGGCCACACCGGTTGTCAGGGTTCCTTGGAACGACCCCGTTTACGTGAAAAGGGTTCTTGACCTTGGCGTCTACAACGTTATAATCCCCTGGGTTAACAGCAGGGAGGAGGCCGAGGCCGCTGTCAGGGCATGCAGATATCCGCCGAGGGGGATAAGGGGCTGCGGTCCACGCCGAGCCTCCCTATATGGATTAAAGATGCGTGAATACTTGGAGTCGGCAGACAGCGAGGTCATGGTTATAGTTCAGGTGGAAACCGTTAAGGCCGTTAAGAACCTGAAGGACATACTCTCAGTTGAGGGCGTCGGGGCAACTCTCGTCGGGCCAGCCGACCTCTCGGCCTCTCTCGGCTTTCTAGGACAGCTGGACAGGCCAGAGGTTAAGGAGACAATTAGGAAGATAGCTGAGGCGCACGCCGGGACAGGAGTTATCCCGGGCATCGCCACCTCGCCGAGTGGGGCTGTTGAATATTTGGAGATGGGTTTTAGACTACTGAGCGTGGGAGGCGACATAGGCTTCATGATTGACAGCGGCAGGAGGGTTCTGGAGAAGCTGAAAAGTCTTAAAAAGAAGCTTTAGCGGCTGGGCCGTTTCCTCAGCGATAGTGTTTTTTCATCTCCGCATGTATGGGCATTGAAAGTATCTTATCAACCAGTTTCTCCGCTTGCTCGAGGCTTCTTGTCCATGGATCCATTAGCACCAGCTGGACGAGTCCATCCCTATCGCTGGCCAGGAAAGCCTCCAGCTCCGCCTCCACGGCGGCGACGCGGTCCCTGAGAAGATAGGCCAAAACCTTTCTTGGAAGCCTGCCCGTCTGAACGCCTCTAACCCCGTTTCTGCTGACTACTGCTGGCACCTCTACCGCTATATCCTCCGGTACTCCGGGTACTAGGCCGCCTGTGTTAGGGATGTTTACCTGTACGACCCTCTCCACTCCGTAAAGCAGGGATTCTATCACTGGGACTATTATCCCCCGGGATTTCTCCGGTGGGTAGATACTTGTGAGAGGTTTTGAATGGTCGGAGACCGCCGCCTTAAGCCTGCAGAGCTTCTCCTCGAGCCCTTTAAAGTAGCGTTTCCACCAGGCTGAAGGGTTCTCTTTCCACCGCTTCTCCGTCTCATCGTCGACATGATACCACCATCCCCATGAGCCGCCGCCCGGCGTACAGGTATCCCCTATCGGGAACGCTTCAAGCCGCAGATATAGGTCGACCGCTTTAGGACCGGTTGCACTGCTAGGCGGGCATGTCTCCCAGTGCCGGGGGGCCTCCTCCACGGCCCATCTGTGTAGAAGAGGCATGGCGTCCTCGCCGTGGCGGTACAGCTTCGTTAACCAGATGAAGTGGTTTACGCCTGGCGCCTCTGCCTCGATCTCCTCCCAGCGTAGCCCGAGAACCCTGAGGACGGCCCGTAGCCCGCCGTAGTAGCCGTGGCAGAGGCCTACAGCCTTAAGTTCAGGGCGTAGCCGGTGTAGAAGCGTTATGCCCGCGAACACAGGGTTTGCCAGTTGGACGTACCATGCGTCTGGGCATAGGTCGAGGACGTCGTCCGCTACTGATAGGAAGAGCCTGAACTGGTAGTAGTTTATCCAGAAGGCCTCATCGTGCATTACGTGAAGGCTTCCGCCGAACCTGTAGCCTAGCTCTTCAGCTATTCTCCAGCCCTCCTGCAGCCTTCCATGGCCTGCTGCAAGCGCCGTGTTAACTACCACGTCGGCTTCGCGGAGCGCCTCTCTTCTATCCATGGTTTTCTCGATTTTAAGCCTGGCGCCGACCTCCTCCGAGTAGCGGCGGCATAGGCCGTAGGCCATGTCGAGCCTTTCCCTGCTTATATCCATTAGACATATCGTGGATCCGGCTAGGCTGGGGGTTAGGCAGATGTCCCTGACCAAGTTAAGAGAAAAAACGGCGCTTCCAGCCCCTATGACGCTGATCTTCATACCGGGCCACCGTTCTAGAATAGGAGTGTCGAGAATATATCGCTTTAACCCGGGCTGTTCAAACACTTATTAAGTGGTAGAGCCCGTAAAGGATCGGTGAATTAGTTGAGGCGTCCAAGCAAGGCTGTCGTGATAGGTTTAGACGCCGTTATAGCTCACAGGCTGCACCAGTACGCTATGGCTGGCCTGCTTCCAAACCTTGGCAGGCTTATCAGGGAGGGTGTCTACGCCGAGAACTACCTGGTTCCGTATCCGACGGTGACCCCGGAGAACTGGACCACTATTGCGACAGGTGCCAACATAGGGACGCATGGCATAACCGGTTTCCGCGTGCATCTTCCCGGTGAGGACCTGGACAGTTACAGGTCGGCGTTCGACACGTCGCTCTGCAGGGCGGAGTATCTCTGGGATGCCGTGGAGAGGGCTGGGGGAAGGACGATACTTATAAACTGGCCCTGTAGCTGGCCGCCTACGCATAGGAAGGGTTGGCAACTGGGCGGCCAGGGCCTGGCCATGAACGAGGTGAGAAGGGGCGGTATACTTTATGAGGCTCAGCTTTGCGACGGCCAGCTTATAACGACTATCGACCTGCCGAGTGCTGTCAAAGTTGAGCTTAAGCCTACGGAAGGCTGGCCCGGCATGCCCAGCATGACTAGGGTTCTTGAGGCCAGAGTTGAGCCGCTTTATACCGCCTGTGTTAAGGCGGGAGATCTGGGCGTTAAGAGATGCCGTGTTAAGGGGCCTAGGCCCTGGTGGCTTCTTGTCGTAGACCCTGACGGCAGCGGCTTCAGTGAAGCTATGCTTGCTTGGCGGAGGGATTATTCAGCCGTATTCACGAGGCTTAAGCCGGGTGAGTGGAGCCCCGTTATAACGGGAGAGTTTGAGACAGTTGACGGGCCGGAGAAGGGAGTTTTCAGGTGTAAACTTGTTGAGCTCAGCTCTGACGGCCAGAGGCTGAGGCTCCTGGTGACGCCTATATGCGCCTTAGAGGGCTATGCTTATCCGCCCCAGCTGGCCCGAGAGATCGCTGCGGTTAATCCGCTCGCTGTTCCAAGCCATGTATTCTTTGATGGTTTTAGCTGGGGCTGGTATGGCAGGAGGACTTTTATCGAGTTGCTCGCGATGGAGCATAGGTGGTTTGCTGACGCGGCTACCTATCTGATGAAAACTAGGGAGTGGACTCTTCTCATGACGCATATGCATGCCCCGGACTGGCTTTACCACTACGCTTTAAAAGTGGAGACCATGGATCCGTCAACACCAAGTTATGTTGGGCCTGAGAGGGCTAGGGAGCTTGAAGAAATAGAGGTTGAGGCTTTAAAGGTCATTGACGAGGCTGTGGGTAGAATAGTTGAGGCCGCTGGCGAGGACTCTCTGATAATAGTGGTCTCTGATCATGGGATTAAGCCTAAGGTGTACGGCTTCAATGTGGCTGAGCTGTTGGCGAACGCGGGACTTGTGGCTGTCAACGATAAGGGTGAAGTTGATTTGAAGCGGTCTAAGGCGGTGCCTGGTCGCGGTGGGCCGTGGATATACGTTAACTTGAAGGATAGGTTTAGCCACGGAATCGTGGAGCCGGAAGAGTATGAAGCGGTTAGAGACGAGATAATAAAGGCCTTGTACGACTACACGGATCCTGGAACAGGTCTTAAGCCTGTGGCGCTAGCGGTTAGGAGGGAGGATGCCAGGCTTCTAGGCCTCTACGGGCCTAGGGTGGGAGACGTTGTTTACGCGTTGCGGCCTGAATACGGTGCTCATCACGGCCAGCTGCCTACGGCGGAATTAGGTATAGGATCTCTTAAAGGCCTCCTGATCCTTAAGGGGCCTGGGATTAAGAAGGGTTACGTCTTGAAACGGACGGTTTATGCGACGGACATAGTCCCGACCATATGTAGCCTTCTCGACATACCGGTTCCCAGGAATGCTGAAGGCGGCATAATATATCAGGCGCTGGAGGGTTTCCCAGACGAGGAGGTTGAAGAGGTGGAGAGGTTGCCTAGGAGCGGGCTTATCCACAGGAGGTATGGAGAGAAAGAAGAGTCTTTTCAGGTTGAGAGCTAGTGTTGCCGTTTCTCTAGCCGTCTTATGTATCACTTCTTTTTCCTGAGGGCTATTATCGCCGCGATCACCATCACGACGGCTATCCCGGCTAGGGCTTCCATAGGTATCGGCAAGCCTCCGCCTCCCCTATGTTTTTGGCTTGGCTTTGGCGGAGGCAGAGTATTGCCGGCATCCTCGCCGGCCACGAGATATATAGTGTCTATGCTATGGACGTTGTAGGTGTAAACTATGAAGGGTTTATTGGATTTTACCGTGTAAACGTGGTCTCCCTCAAGCCTTATGTATTGTCCCGGAGACATCGGAGTGGCGACGCCGTCTATCTCTATGCTTGACTCGTACGGCGTGTATATGTAGGCTTCGCTTAACGCATAGAATTTAAACTCCATGTTCGGTTGAACATAGGCGAGCTGGCATCCCTGTATGTCCTGTATTTTCTCAATGGGGAATGAGAGCCCGGTGAGCGCCGACAACATGACTGTTACGTCACCCGTGCTTTTAACGGTATGCGCGCCTATGTAGGCATGGAAGTGCAGGGTCATGTTGTTTCTCACGGCGTCCTCCTCGGTGAACGTGTATTCTTTAAGCTTACTGCCTTTCTTGTCGAACACCTCAACTTTACATGGTTCGTAGGGTATCAGGAGCGCGTGGCTGTAGGTGACAAACATGAAGAATCTCCCCCTGAACCTGTTCATAGGATCTATCACGAAGCACCCCATGGGCTGTGTGGCGGCCATTATGGCTATCCTGCCCGTGGACACGACCCTGTAGACGTTTTGAGGGATTAATGATAATTGGCCGGTCTCATTCTGCCACACCTGTAGCTCCTGAACCTTTTTACCTTCGGAGTCATACACGGTGATCTTAGCGTCCTCGTAAGCCAGTACTGTGTATGGGACGTCGCCCGTTGGGAACACTGCGAATATGAATTCCTTGCCTAGGTATCCACCCGTTGTGGCCGGATAGTAGCCACCCATTGCTCTCCATAGGGAGCCGTATGTGACGGCGACCGCCAACCTCGAGCCGGACTCTATGAGATAGCAACCGGCGGTGAAGTTCCCGTGTACCTGCATCTGCATCCTGGATATTCTGTCCTCGGTGAACAGCGTTTTCTCGAAGCCGAGTTCGCTTAGATTATAAATCCTATACGTCGTCTCATTTATTCCGACTATTACTAAGTGGGCTTTCATACCCTGGGGCACCACGAAGAAATACGTGTATTTTTCCTCGGGCTTTGAAAAGGCGTTGGTTGGCGTTGTTGCGGCAAAGACTAAAATGGCTATTACCAATAACATGATATATGCTGCTCTCATATACTACATATTTTTCCATAGGTAAAATAAGCTTTTCGACTTTAGAAGCCGTTCCTAAACAGCTTTCAGAGCTGGTTGCTATTTAAATTTTAAGAAGAAAGTGGCTGATTAAACCAGCCTGAAACCCACTAGGTTATTTGCCTAGTTCCTTGGCTACTTCTTTGGCGACCTGAACAACCTTCTCTCTGAAGTTGTTATACGCCTCAGTGAACCCGGTCATTGTCTTAACCTTGCTGCCGAAGCCTCTCCATTCCTCGGGTTTTAGCCCGCGAAGCCCAAAGCCATTTACGTTAACTCCGGCCTCTGAAAGGACTTCAGCGAGCTCCGGGGTTAGCTCATAGGCTTTTATAAAGTCCTCCATCTGCATCAGGAGCTGGATGAGCTTTTGGCTGTGCTTTTTCATTATAGCGTTATCGTACTCGTCTAGGTTAAAGCCGGTTTTTCTCGACTCCTCTAGTACGCTGAGCTGATGGTTCGGGAACTCCGTGTTCGTCATGTTGTTTCTGGCCAGAGTAAGGTAGGTGTCCATAGGCTTTCTCTTCGAGGCCGGGAGCACGTCTATGTTGTCGAGTATCTCTCTCGCTT
>CAYSTQ010000031.1:0-11559 GCA_964433855.1 uncultured Thermoproteales archaeon | reverse complement strand
ACATGAATTAATAATAGCAATAGATCCGATACGAGGTCAGCCAGGGTTGCCATAAGCAGGATGCTGAAAGTATATCGGCTTTACCAACGCCTTTCAATAACAATAAATGAGAGGTAGTAGTATGCTAGCAAAGAGAGAGATTAAGGTATTGCAATCGCTAGTTGAAGATCCTATAGCAAGTATTAGTAAACTTAGTCGAATGGCAGAAATTTCGCCTGTCACTACCAAGAAGATCTTAGAAAAACTGTATAAAAATGGTTATATAGGGAATGTTGTAGCAAATGTAAATTATCCAACCATCAACTTAGAACTAGTATATGCGGTTCTCTCTTCAAATCCGCAAAACTGGGATCTCATAGAGAAAATAATCGATGCATTCATTTATAGGTACCATAGAGTTAGATGTCTGGGCGCGATTAATGGTCATTGGATAATATTTAATATCCCTAAGGGAACATACCCGAATTTAAGAGAAGTCCTTGAAGCTATGAGAAACAGAGGATTAATAAATAATTATGAGACATATGAGCCTACAACAAAATGGATTTACGCAGAACCTGACTTTTCTAAATTCAATACTGAGTTAAAAATGTGGAAGGTTAACTGGGATTTACTTGATAAAGTATATGAAGAAGTCAGCCCTATAGAACCAGAGAGTTTCCCTCCCGCCGTACTAGATAGGTTAGATAAGCATGATTTCATGATTCTGGATATGATAACTTATGATGCTAGAGTTAGTGGTAAAGAGCTTTCTGAATATACTGGTCTTAAACCTTACGAAGTTTCTAGAAGACTTAAATTCCTCAGAGAGAGTAGAGTAATTGAAGGTTACAGAGTGCTACTAGGTGTCTCCTTTCTAGATAAGCTGATAAACGCAATAATTTATGCGGAGTGTTCAACAACTGAGACTGCTAAAATAGCTGGAATAATAAAACTCCTTCCATTTCAAGCCACTTTCATACCGACTAAAAAAGGCTTCATACTATATATATTAATAGGCTCTGACGGCTTCACCAAACTTGCAAGTTTCCTACAGTCAAAATGCAGAAAACTGTTAGTTTCATGGGGTGACTATCGTTTCAGCGACAGGAGAAACCTCGTCTGTGAAGCCTATGTTGACCGTGGATGGAATTCCACAAGGGAATTCATGGTCGAACCAGTTTTAAAAGCACTAGATGACCTTAAAATCACCGAGAAACTATAAGCTTCTTATAGTATTCCATGACTCGCTTTTCAGCTACATAGGAGCTCATGATTTTCTTAGCTGTAAGAATGGTTAAAGCACCGGCTAACACGAGTGTGAGGTAGTAAGGGATAAACGACGCGGTAACGGGCGTAAACACGAGTACTAAAGCATTAAATATTATGAATATGCCGTACATGGCTATGGCCCCAGCAACGCTGACAGCGGTACGGTACATTTCCTGGACAAGTTTAATGGGTTGATCAACATTCAAGGCAACTTCATATAGCCGTTCTAGCTCACGCCTCAACCCCTCTGCTCTCTCTCCAAGCTTCTGGAAAACCAGGTCTGGGTCATCTACGTTTTCCCCATGGCTAGCCACCGTTACCTCAGCCAGAATCTGGGCAGCGTTGCCTGACAATAAGTATCTACTTGCTGTTAGAACAAAACCTAGCTTCCTCATTTTAAGCTGTTGCTCTGCTAAAGGCATGTATTTAGCATATAGCCGCCCGGCTCTAACATATATCAAGACTGAAAGCAGGAGCATGCATGCCCCCGTCAACATTAGTAAAGCTGTCCACACTTGTGGTATAGGTCGCAAAGCTTAACACCTTCAACATAAAAGTTTTATCTTGGTAAATATAAACTAGTTTATTAGTCTTTGCAATAGAGGCCAACGTAGATGTCCGACATAAATATCAGGGCTGCAATCAACGATGTGCTAATAGAGATTATAGAGGGCGGTGTACGAGAGTTTGAACCAACATTTTCACCCCTGTACGGGTTCAGATACCGTGAACTAGCTAAGATAGCCAGGCGACACAGAGTATTAACCGAAGACCTAGTAAAGGCTCTTCTCAAGAAAGGGATAATAGTCCCCGAGCTCTACGGAAGATATGTTAAATGCCCTGACTGCGACTCCTTCACCCTCCTGACAAGCTTTATATGTCCTAAATGTGGTAGCTCAGACATAGATAAGGTACAGCTACTCTCCCATGTGGCGTGCGGCTATATAGGTATAAGCGACGAGTTCAAGAAAGGCGAAGAAGCACTCAACTGCCCTAAATGCGGCAGACCATTAGAGGCTGAAGGACGCGACTATATAACTATAGGGCAGCTTTACGAATGCCACTCCTGCGGCAGCAGATTCGACACACCGCTAACCAGGTTCAAATGCATAGGATGTGGAAGCGAGTTTGGAGCCAGCGAGGCAGATTACGCCAAGGTATGTAGGTACAAAGTGAAAATGGAAGCTGTTCTAGAGGCTGAGAAAAACCTTCTCAAGGAAGCTGTCAAGGTAGGGTTGGCGGCAGAGGGGCTAAAGGTTTCAGAGAACGTGGTTGAGTTCGGGTTAAGCGGTCTTAGCCACCACTTCGATCTTTCCGCAGAAGGCTCTGATGGCAAGGTTACAATAGACTTCATACATGACAGCCCCGAGGGCTCCTCAAAACTGATAGCCGCCATGGGTAGGCAGGTTGATCTCCCCCATATTAAAAGCGTTATAGTGGTTCCGGAGAACATGGCTAAAGAGCTGAAGACAAGCATTGCTGGAAGCAACACTAAACTGGTTACGTATAGTGAAATCAAGGAAGCAGCAGATAAGGTTAAGAAAGCCGTACTAGAGCTTCTTAGGAGAAAAGTTCAGGAGAAAGAGACTGCTCAGGCTGAAGAGGAGGTTTAGCTTCATGGCGAAGGGGGTCACCCCCGTAATATCCTCAATACTTTTAATGGCCATAGTCGTTTCGGCCTCAATACTCGTTTACATATGGTCTATAAGCCAGCTAGAAGGGTTCAGGATGGTCTACGGCGATGAAGTGGACCGCGCGAAGCATCTGCTTGAGGAGGAGCTTCTAATAGAGGACGTGTGGGATCCCGGAAATGGGACGTTGCTGATATACGTCAGGAACATAGGAAAAGTGGAAGCAGTTATAGTCGATGTTCTCCTGTTAGACGTGAACGATGAGCTTATAGCCGCCGAATACTCTCTCAACATCTACCTGTCGCCGGGCGATGTAAGCTATATTTCAATCAGCTATAGTGGTTCAACACCCTTTAAAGTCGTCGTAGCCACTGAGAAAGGCGGTAGATTCGAGGTGTTGGCTCGTGGCTAAGGGTCAGGCAACCGCTATAGGCGCTTTATTCTTCGTAATGGTTATGCTGATAACGCTAAGCTACCTCGTATGGAGCGTGATACAGCTCGAGGATCTACAGAGCACGATCTCCACCTACTATGAGAGGCAGAGGGAAAAGATGCTTGAGGACTTGGAGGTACCGTGGGTAAGATACTATGTTGAACAGTGGGGCGGCGTGGAAAGCTACCGTGTGGAAGCCGGAAGCCTAATTGGAAGCCCGAACGTCCCTGAAGACACTAATGCCGCAGGCGACGGCAAACATATAAGTGTAGCCGCGACCCCGCTAGTTCCTGGAGGATACAGTACGCTGGTCAACTACTATGATTTTTCCACGGATAGCCAGGGATGGGTCTACGCGGAGAATGATCCTTACGACATCATATCCGGTAACTGGGGTACGGGCGGCGTCTCCAGCGACGGCGCCATTTACGTTAACGGGTCAGACGGTAAACATGACGCCGTCGGGTACTGGTCAAAACAGTTCCAGGTAACGAGACTACCTGAGAGAGCCCTGTTAGACTACTGGTACATTATTAAAAAGAACCAGGGAAGCGGCCGCTGGTCGATACATGTATACCTAGTAACCCCCGGAAACAACTGGGTTCTACTAGATAATACCATTAGCGGCGAGCTTTCGGTCGACTGGGTAAACCGGGGCTCGGTAGAGATTGATGGATCCGTCTTTTCCTCGACGGGTACGTATACGCTTGTCTTCGAATGTATACTTAATGTAACCTCTCCAACGTACGATGGGGCTCTCGGACTTGATAATATAAACATGACCTTAATACATCCAGCAAGCGGATTACTATCTAACATGCGATATTACGCCGCTGTAGAACTTGACTTAGATGTTCCTAGCAATGCTATACAACTAACGTTCACAGGCGGAACATACTACAACAGCGTCCCAGTGGACCAGTTAGTGTTTGTGTACGACTATAACTCCAGTTGCTGGCGACTAATAGACTACTTAAGGATAAGCTCCACGAGTACTTCCTGGACTACGTGGAGTGCTAGCAATGCCTCCAGATACGTGGGGGAAAATGGGTTTAAAGCCTTAGTGATAGCGGGTTCAACGTCCAGTTTCACGATGTATATCGACTATGCTCGTGTAAACTACACTGTGGCGGTTAACACAACTACTGTGAGGATTGAGAACAAGGGTCCAGTGCCGGCGCATATTGTGAACATATGGATCAACAATGCTACGCATCACAGTTACTTCACCCGGGACGTCTGGCTCACCCCAGGGGAGGCTGCCGACATAACCATAAACTACCGGCTTACGCAGGGCTCCTGGTACCTAATTAAAGTTGTCGCCGAATCCGGGAGAATATACAAGTATTTCATAGGGGTAGTGACAGCGCCGGCTCCAGCGCCTGGACCGGAGGAATACAGCCTTACAGTAACAATCTTAGATAGCGCTGGTTATCCACTCCAAGGCTATCCAGTTACCGTAGATGGCCATGTTGAATACACTAATGAAAACGGTGTAGCGAGCTTCACCCTGCCAAGCGGCACATACAACTTATCGGTTGAGCCAGTATATGACGGCAGAGACTTCATAGAGTGGAGTGACGGCCTGGAGGCTGCCTGGAGAGAAGTAGACCTCGCGGAGAACTCGAGCTTTACGGCAACATACAAGGTTAAAACACTGTTTGAGGACCTTAGCTATGATGGAGAATATATCACAGGACGCCTTGTCGATGAGCACGGTAACAGTGTGTCGAGTGAAACAGTTCATCTATACTATTATTCCGACGACTGGTACTACATAGACTCCACGGAAACGGGAGTCGATGGTGGCTTCCAGTATGCGTGGAGCTACGTAACCGGCGCAACGAAGATCAAGGCCGAGTATAACGGCGGGGCCCAGTGGATGAACGCAACGTCCGAGATAAGCATAACGACCGCGCTCCTACATGTTAACTTGGCTAGCTACGGGAGGAAATGGAGGCTTGAAGGCACATTGACTCTATACAAGGTGAACACTGGTAGGGCGACGATTAAGCTGGGAAGTGGCGGTACTATAGAGGTTGAAGGGGAAGCTACCATAAAGATCTATGTTAACCCCTTCACAACCGAAGATGGATACAGGGGGTCAATATGGATCGGAAGCAGTGGATGGACCAGTATCAGCCGTCTGCCAGTGGCTAGGATAGAGGTCAACGGCGAACCCGTGTTTGAAGGAGATGACTATATAAAAAGGACAAGTAATCTCCAGGCGAACGTCACTGGCACCACGCTTAAGATAACCGTTTACAGTACGCCGTCTGGATGGACTCAGCTGAAGGTTAACGGTGAGACAATAATAGATTACTGGGACGATGACCACGCCATAGAGGTGTTTAACGTTGGTTATCAATCGGGCTATAACACTGGACGCGCCCTAAATCTAGTGGTAAGCGATGAGTGGCTCGACGGATACGCAACCCGTGTACAGTACGATGGTCAGAGCATACCCTAGTGCTGGGAAAGTCTTGCGGCAAGATAGGCGCAGGCCGCCGTAACAGGTGCCACTATTGAGATGTAAGCAAGGTATCCCTCGGGGCTTAATTCCCCTATCTGTGGCGGCAGATAAATAGATAGGACAGCCGTCAACATAACCACGTGTGTGGACGGCTTCCTTATTTTGAAAGCGTACAGGGTTAAGACCGACACTGTTGCCAGAAGCGTCGGCATTAGAACTAGCTTAAGCACGTATCTGGCAAGCTGGTAGCCGTAGGTTACCGATATCACGAGTATGGCCATTAGATTATTATATAATATGAATAATGAATAGGCGATTAGCCCCAGTAAAGCCGCCTCGCATATCACCGCTAGATGCGGCCTTGTAACAGCATAAGCGGCGAAAGCCGAAAGACCTATGAAAAACACGAGTTTACCCAGTAATAACCCAGTTAACCCGTAGTGTTTGCCCAGTGCCCTAGCTATAGGGTTACCCTCGTTCTGGAACGAGGCCGGGTCATGCAATACTAGTAGCCATGTTGACAACGTGTCCCCGAGCACGAAGGCTAAATATATAATCACGAGCATAACCATGACTTCGCCAAGCCTCAATTTAGCCATGATTGCACCCTCAGCCTGATAGCATCAATTATTTTTACTAATAAAATACTTAAGCAGTCACACCATATTATTTTAAGAGTTTATTTAAGTGGCAGTGAATGTTCAGACGGAAAAAGAGTCCAGTGAAGGAGAAAAAGGAGCAAACGGATCAAGGCGTGATAATTCAGGCAATGGTTGGTGTAGGGGAAATACTAAAGAACTTCTATCCGATAACTCCCCCGTTCGCCTACGTCGCGATAGTTTCTTCTATAGAGACTGGAAGGCTTGAATACAGGGTTATAGAGCCTCCGCTCACACGTGAAGACGTGGAAAATATAAGCGAGATAAAAAGGCTTCTCCTGGAAACCACGAAGATCAGCCTTAAAGAGCTTAGAAGCGGGGCCCGTGAAGAGCTCCTGAGGAATGAAATTATAAGAATTGTTAAAAAGTATAAGGTGCCAGTCGACCCGGCAGCTCTCGACAAAATCATCTACTATATCAGGCGCGACATGCTTGGCTACGGCAAGATAGACGTGATGATGAAAGACGTCAACATCGAGGATATAAGCTGTGACGGGATCAACACTCCCGTATACGTGTGGCACAGGATCTATGAGTCCCTGCCGAGCAACATAGTGTTTGAAAGCCCTGACGAGCTTGAAAGCCTACTGGTTAAAATGGCCTACAGGGCAGGCAAACAAATATCGATAGCACAGCCCATTGTTGAAAGCTCGCTCCCTGAAGGCTTCAGAATACACCTGACGCTCTCCGAGATATCTAGGCGCGGCGGCACCTTCACCATAAGAAAGTTCAGGGAAGTACCTTTCTCCATCGTAGACCTGATAAAGTTAGGCACGGTATCCACAGAGCTGGCCGCTTACCTATGGCTTATCATAGAGGAAAAGCTGAGCACTATGATAGTAGGCGCCACGGCAAGTGGTAAAACCACCATGCTAAACGCCGTAGCCACGTTCATAAGGCCAGAAGCGAAAATAGTGACCATAGAGGACACTCCGGAGCTAAACCTCCCCCATGAAAACTGGGTTCCGCTTCTCACAAGGCCCTCCTATGAGGAATGGGTCAGAAACGTGGACCTCTTCGAGTTGCTCCGTTCAGCGCTCAGGATGAGGCCAGACTACATAATAGTCGGAGAAGTGAGGGGCGCGGAGGCCTTCACCCTCTACCAGGCCATAGCAACGGGGCACTCGGGGCTCTGCACGATGCACGCCGAAAACGTTGACTACGCCGTTAAAAGACTTCTCTCGAAGCCTATGGAGGTCCCCCTATTCCTGCTCCCTCTAATGAACGTCTACATGACGATACGGAGACTTAAAAAAGACGATAAAATAGTCAGGAGGATAGTCGAGGTCTACGAGGCCACTGGCGTAGACCTGGAGAAGCGGTCATTGACGCTGAACAAGATCTTCATATACGATCCAGATAAGGATACTACTGAAATGACCGGCGAAAGTTTTCTCCTTAAAAAAATAGCGGACGAGAAGTTCGTCACACTGGAGGAGGTTAAAGCCGAGCTAGCCAGACGTAGGAGAGTGGTTGAATACCTTGTCGAGAAAAACGTCGTTAACTTCGAGAAGGTGAGCAGGATCGTAAGAGACTACTATAGAAGGCCGGTAGAGGTATACCAGATGATGGAGACGGGGGCTTATGAGCTGGCTTAGCTACAGGTTGCTGGGCAGGCAACTAAGAAAGCTAGAGGAGAAGCTAGCTCCATTCAAGGAAATATATGATTCAGCTGGCTTCTCCGAACCATTCGTTATCTACCTATCTCGCTGGATCCTCATAGGCCTAGTGGCCATACCCTCCTTCTACATCTTAATGTTCGTAATCCACATGGAGATCTTACACATATGGGTCGGCTTCTCAGTTCTTCTCGCAATGATCCTGACGATAGTCCTTGCTCTAGTTCTTGTGCTAGCGGTCCTTTACTACCCGGTCTACCGGAGATACAGCATGAGGCTTAAAATAGACTCCCAACTACCGTTCACAGTGGGCTACATGGCCGCCATAGCTTCAGCGGGTATTTCAGCTGAGAGAATGATTGAGCGGGCTGCCGAAGTCGAAAAAGTTAAAGAGCTAGCCTACATGTTCACCCATATTGTCAGAGACATAAGGATCCTAGGCCTAGACACCCTATCGGCGCTTGAAAGAGCGGCGAGTAGAAGCCCCAGCATGCTACTAGCCACTTTCCTGACCGGTATAAGGGACACCTTCATAACCAGCGGCGACCTGAAAAGCTTCACTATATTCACCGCCAGAAGGTTTATTCAGAACAAGATAAATGCCTTGAGAAACGTGGTCAACACCCTCGGCATACTGGCTGAAATATATATCACCATGATGGTTGCAGCCCCCCTCATGCTTGTGATAATGCTATCAGTAATGTCAATACTCGGGGGCAATATAATGGGGCTACCGCCTATCCTGATAATATTCCTTCTCCTGATAATCCTTGTACCCAGTTCAGCCACGGTGATACTCGTAGTGATAGATGGGGTGCTTTCGAGGGCCTGAACATGCCGCTGATAGTCCTGACCCCCAAAAGGAAAATCCTGCTTGCGGCCGTATCGCTGACCGCAGCCCTAGCCGTAATCCTCGCTGCACACTACGCCGGCATATTCGATTTGAATGATTTTATCAATGAGCTAATTAACCCAGGTATAAGCTACATCTACACTGAGAGCCTGGGCTACGGTATAAGGCTCATTATAGAAATAAACGTGATATCAGTCTTCCTAGCAGCCTTCATAGTCGGCCTTCTCCCATATACTATAGTTGACACTTTAAACAGGAGATATATCGACAGGATTGAAAGAGACCTTCCCAATTTCTTTAAAGGTCTCGGCGAATCTATAAGGGCTGGCACCCCCTTTGAAAGAGCCATCGAACACGTCTCCAGAGTAACAGGGCCTCAGCTAAGGAGAGAGATGGAGAGAGTGCTCGTAAAGGCCGAGCTCGGACAAGATCTACGAGTCGCGCTTAATGAGTTCGCCGAAAGAGTGGGGACAGTTAACGTGAAAAGAGCGGTTACAATCCTCATAACCGCCTACGAGAGCGGTGGCAAGGTCGTAGACGTCCTAGACGCTGCGGCCGAGATGTACTTGCTGATAAGAAACTATGAAAACGAGAAAAGCACCCAGATAGCTCCCTACTCCATGACGGTCTACATGGCCATAATAGTATTCCTGGTTATATCGCTGGTTCTGCTTCAGGCTTTTTTCGTCCCTCTCTATGAACTGTCGAAAAAGGGTGGGGCCTTTATGAGAACAGGCGCCATAAGTATAGAGGCTTACACGGCGATATTATATATCACCTCAATACTGGAAGCCTTCTTTGGAGGCCTTGTCGTCGGTAAGCTGAGAGCCGGGACCGTAATCGCCGGTCTCAAACATGTTGTAGCGATGGAGACCATGGTCCTGATATTTTTCACCTTTATAGTTCCCTTAGCCAGGAACATCATAGTAATTCCGGTCCTCCCATAGAAAACCGGGATCCATTACATATTTTAATGAGATAACCGAAGTTCTCTCTCATGAAAACATACTTCAAAGACCTGACATTATCTACGAGAAGAAGGCTGGAGCTAGTCGACATAACCCGGGAGGTTGAGGAGGCGGTAAGGGAAAGCGGCATTAGAAACGGCCTATGTTTAATCCATGCCCCACATGCGACGGCCGCGATAATAGCTAACGAGCACGAATCCGGGCTAATGGCCGACATTCTTGAAAAGGTATCCGAGGACTTCCCGGCAGACGGCAGGTGGCGGCATAACAGGATAGACGATAACGCGGCGGCGCACCTAGCCTCAGCCCTCATATCCTCCTCCCGTATATTCCCCGTCAGGGAAGGCAGGCTCGTGAGAGGCACTTGGCAGAACATATTCCTCCTAGAGCTCGACGGCCCCAGGCCGTATAGAAGGATAGTCATAGAGGTCCTCGGCGAATAGCCCCTGTAGCCGATAAGCCTAATATCTAAAGAGCCACCCAGAAGAAACACGGGACCCAGAATGACATCTAAGAGAATGATTAGGTGCGGCGTGGTCGGCTACGGCCCCGCCTTCAACATGGGCAAATTCCACTGCGAGCAAATAGTTAAAACACCCGGCCTGGAGCTTCTCGCCGTATGCGACATAAACCCTGAAAGACTGGAGGCCGCTAGAAGCGACTTCCCCTGGATAAAAACCTATAACAATATAGACGACATGCTGGCCGATCCACGGCTAGACCTAGCCGTCATAGTTACGCCCCACAACACACACGCCCCCCTTGCTCTAAAGGCTTTAGAAGCCGGCAAACACGTCATAGTTGAAAAACCCATGTGCATAACGGTTGTCGAAGCCGACGCCATGATAGAGACGGCTAAACAGGCAGGGGTCATGCTTACAGTGTTTCATAACAGGAGGCTTGACGGCGACTTCCTAGCAATTAAAGAGGTTATCGACAAGGGGCTTATAGGCAAGGTTTTCCATATTGAAGTGTTCCTGGGGGGCTACGGCCACCCCGGCCACTGGTGGAGATCCGACAAGAAAGTCTCAGGGGGAGCTTTCTACGACTGGGGGGCGCACGTCATAGACTGGGTGCTTAACCTCGTCAAGGATAAAATAGCGGGTGTCAACGGCTACTTCCACAAGCTAGTCTGGAACGACGTCACAAACGAGGATCAGGTAGAGGCGACCATACGATTCAGGTCAGGCGCTGTAGCCGACATACAGATATCCAACATAGCTATAGTCGGCAAGCCGCGGTGGAGAATCCTCGGCACCACAGGCGGCATACTAGACAACGGATCCGGTAGCTTCACGCTCTACAGGTATTTCAAAGGGTTGAAGATGCGGGCGGACGTGCAATACAAGAAAACAGACTGGTCGGCTTTTTACAGAAACATAGCGGCACATCTGCTCAGAGGCGAAGAACTCCTCGTTAAGCCGGAAGAGGCGAGAAGAGTCATAGCGGTTATGCAGGCAGCCGAGGAATCAGCAAAAACCGGCAGGACCGTGCCAGTCGCCCACGAATAACCCTTTAACCACCTCAATTTTTTTCTCGTGCTCCATTTCAACTCTCCAAGACTTTTCTGTTTCCAGGGATCCCGGGGGGTCCTGTGCTAAAGCTGGGGCTTAGCCTATTTTATCTCCTCTTTTAGGAGTTGTTTTGTTTTGTATAGTACGTATTTTGAGTT
>CAYSTQ010000030.1:0-11613 GCA_964433855.1 uncultured Thermoproteales archaeon | reverse complement strand
TTCTCCGGGTTCCTAGAAGCACCTATCACAGCCACAGTCTCCGGGCGAAGCAGAGGTATTAGCTGTTTATATATGTCCATCGCGCGCACCTCTATGTCTGAATTCCTAATCCCTTTCTGGCAAACGCAGGGCTCAGTATATTTGTTTCGTTAATTGGATATGACATCTGTCTAACAACTATCCGACAATGAACGGATCGATAACCCTGAAGGCTTTTTAAGCATACGGTTTGGCTCTCGTTTTTCCCGAGGATACCTGTAAGAGAGATTGCGGTATGCCTCATGTTTAAACCTTGACTATGAAATTATATCCCCTGTTTATCCGTAACGAGATACCGGAAGGATTTGAGCATCGCGTGTAGACGATCACCGTACTGGGCTACTTCACAAAGTATTAACGTGGAAGAGTAACGCCCCGCTGCCCCTGGTACTTGCCCCTGTATGGTTTTGTGGCGCCGGTCAGCCGCATGAACACAACATGTGCGAACCGCATGCCTTTCCTCAGTATTACTGGGAAGGCGCCGCCGTGTACCTCTAGGGTTATCTGTCCTTCAAACCCGGCGTCGATTATAGTGTTATGTGTTATGAATGGGCCAGCCAGGTAATGATGAAGCCCCGGGATCTCGAAATCTACAACTGAATCCCTGTAATCCAACGTTTTCACCTCGGCAACCCGATCCCATCTAAACCTGGCTAGATATCTGAGCTCCCTGACGGCCCGCCTATATCCTCGCGGTCTAAGACGACGTAGCTCACCGACTATGTCTTGTACCTCACTCCGCATGACGCGTCTACGCTTAACACCAACTCTACGAAGCGCTGAACACACTGTTTTAGTCAAATACACGTAGTCTCCGGGACCCGGCTTAGCCTCAACCATAATTTTGTTAACTGTGTACCGGCTCACGCTTCGAAGAAACTCGCCGCAGTCATTAACCCCCTCAACTATAAGCCTCCACCGTCCCCTGTCATGTTCAAGTCTAGGGTAGAATCCAAGTCTAAGGCTTAATAGCTGGACTTGCCTAGCTGTGAACTCGTCCCGCAGCCTTAAAACTATCCTATCCCCTCCCTTTCCGCTAGCGTCGAATATCCCGGCTATAAACCCGGAAATCTGTTTTCTACCGCTGATCATCACCAGGCGTGGAACACCTTTTCCACTCACTAGCTCAGGGAACATAGCGGCTATCCTTGCCACATCCCTACCGCCAACCTCCAAACACCCGTCATCAGCCCTCCCAGACCCTAGAACGTTAGCAAGTCTGTCCGCAACTCTACCCGTTACGGCTACACGCAGCCTGCCGTCCGCTACGTCGACTTCCACACCCCCAGCCATAATACAGCCTGCAGCCCAAGCATCTCTCCAGCTCAGGCTTCTAGTCTCGACCTTAACAGCGGATATCTTCAAAGGCACGGCCACCAGATCCCCTTTCTCGAGGGCTGCGGCGGGCAGCTCAACCACTTCCCTTCTCCTTATAGCCAGGAAGCCGTGGCCTGGGGTTACCAGGATATCTGAGTTCCTCGTCTTAACGTGGATCAGCTTACTTGAGTACGAGTCTACGCGGCGCGCGTCGGAACACATTAAAGCCCCTTTTTCAACGTTAACCCCTATAAGCCCTGTCCTGATCTCTCCGGCCCGCTTCACTTCACCGTTACCTGTTATAACCGGTGTGGCTGGGTGGAGACAGGGCGGTATTGAAAGGCCTAGCCTGGCAAACGTGCTGCGGAGCTCCACGAAGCCAGCTACATCATCCGGCATCTTTAACCATTCAACGGTGGACACGAGGATTTTCATGTATGGCTGAAGTATGAAACAGTCATCTATTTTGAAAAGCTTATAGTATTCCGACAGGTCTATCGAGGAAAGATCATCTGGGTCTATGGGATTAGGATTGTTCAGGAGTACGGCCACATCTTCACCTATACGTAGATCCACGCCGTTCTCGCGCACGGTATCCTCGCTGAAAGGCTTTAACACCAGTTTATTACTCTTTATCAGCGTGAGTAAATCCCTTCTCGAAAGTATCATTGTTAAACCACCACGAGACCTGTTTACGGATACACAGTAATATCTCCATCTTTGAAAAAAGGAAAGCTGTAGATAATACCCGGGTATCCTCCAAGGCATGTCTTAGCGGCAAGGGGAAAAGGATAATCGTTTCCCGTCATAATAAGTCCTCTAGGGGGTGTAGTTGCTACCTGTGATTCTCGTAGAAGGGAATACTCTTCCAGAGGCTTGGGAGAAGTCGATTGTCGAGACCTGGAGACGGGGCGTGATCATCGATACTGAGTATGGGCAGCGAAGCAAGGATGCTGTAATGCTAATGGTTGTTAGAAAGCCGATGGCTGAGCCACGGATTCATAGGGCTGGCTTAACCGTCGGCAGAATGACCGACTTGGAAACCTATGTTAAAGAGATACTAGATGGGGTAAACGACTGGCGGATAGGGAGAGACTGGGACTACACCTACCATGAGAGGCTCTTCAGCTATAGGCTGGATGGAAACGCCGTAGACCAGATAAGCTACGTGGTGAACAAGCTTAGCGAAACCCCCTATACCAGGAGGGCTCAAGCGATAACTTGGAAGCCGTGGTCGGACCCTCACACGGACAGTCCTCCATGTCTACAACGGCTCTGGTTCAGGATAGTTGACGGCAGACTAGTTATGCACGCCATGTGGAGGAGCCGGGACGCTTTCAAGGCAGCTTTCATGAACATGTATGCACTAACGCTGCTGCAGGAGAGAGTAGCTAGGCAGATAAGCGAGAAGACCGGTGTGAAGATCGAGGTCGGCGAATACGTGGACTTCTCCAACTCGTACCACATATATGAATCAGACTGGGGGCGGGCCGCCGGTTTCGCCGCCCTTATCTCTAAGAGAAGCTGGGAGAGCAGAACATGGACCACTGAACAGTACAGGAAAATGTGTAGTAAACTAGCCATTAGATAGAGACCCAGCTTCCTCCTAGCTAGCCGCGGTATAAAGAGATAAATACTATGAGGTGTCGTAACTGTGCGGTGACCGGGATGGTGGTTAAAGTAGGCGTTATAGGAGTTGGCGGCATGGGCAACCTGTACATACGTGTTTTCAAGGAGAGTGGAAGGGCTGAGGTGGCGGCGATAGCTGACGTCGACGAAAAGCGGTTAAAGCAGATGGCCTCCAGCTACAAGATAGATAAGGCGTTCACGGACTGGACTAAGCTCGCGGAGATGAGTAGCCTAGACGCCGTAGCCATATGCACCCCGCCGAAGTTCCACAGGGATCAGGCAGTCGCCGCCTTAGAGGCGGGTAAACACGTCATATGTGAGAAACCTCCGGCTACGACGGCTGCCGAGGCTGAGGACATGGCTAAGGCCGCCGAGAAAAACGGGAGAGTACTGATATATGGGCTTCAATGGCGGTTCAACCCCGCCTCGATGTACATTAAGAGGGCGGTTGAAAACGGCTTGCTCGGCGATATCTACAGGATTAATGCGCAGTACCTTAGACGCCGTGGCGCCCCCGGCGGATGGTTCAGGGTTAAGGAGATAGCTGGCGGCGGCCCTCTCCTCGACATAGGTGTTCACATAATGGATGTAGCCTGGTGGATGGCCGGTAAACCCAGGCCGGTGGCGGCCTTTGGAGCCACATATGACTTCCTCGGCGGCTTCGAGGTTGAAGACACCGCTATCGGGATGATCAGGTTCGATACGGGTGCTGTAATGGTTGTTGAAACTTCATGGCTTCAAAACTGGCCTAACCAGGTGCAGGTGATGCTGTACGGTACTAAAGGCGGTGCCCGCGTATTTCCTCCGGAGCTCCACGTATACAGGGAGGGTGTTTTCAGCACAGTCTCCCCCGAGCTTCCAAAGGCCGACTCTCAGAGAGCTAAAATAATGCATTTCCTGGACACGGTCGAGAAATATGTGGAGCCTATTCCGACGGCCAGTGACGGCGTCACTGTCATGAAGATGATAGAGGCCCTTTATAAATCGGCTGCGACGGGCAGAGCCGTCATGATAGAGTAGGGGTTTCTGAAATCTTCACCTTGTGTACATGGTTTTGTTTAACCTTTATTGTGATATGATTGCTAGGCTGTGGAAGCCCCCTCGGTCAACCATGTTTTTCTACACATAACCGTTATATCCCTGGGCTTTATTCTAATCACTCATGACGGATGAAGACCTAGTATATCTGCTTGGGAACAGTCACATAGACGCTGCCTGGCTTTGGCGTGCAGAGGAAACAGTTGAGGTATGCAGGAACACCTTTAGGCAGGCTCTAGACCTTATGCATAGATACCCTGGTTTCACGTTCGCGCAGAGCAGTGCCCAGTTCTATCTTTGGATGGAGGAGAAATACCCCGGTTTGTTCGAGGAGATAAAGAGGCGCGTGAAGGAGGGCGTCTGGGAGCTAGTCGGCGGCGCATGGGTTGAAGTTGACCCTAACATACCTTCAGGCGAGTCACATGTCCGCCAGCTGCTCTACGGTAAGAGGTATTTCATGGACAGGTTCGGCGTGGACGTTAAGGTCGCCTGGTTGCCCGACAGCTTCGGCTTCCCCTGGACCCTACCCCAGATCTACGCTAAAGCCGGGATAAAGTATTTCCTGACCCAGAAGCTCAACTGGAATGACGCTGCCGCTTTCCCATACTACGTGTTCTGGTGGGAGGCTCCTGACGGCAGCAGGGTTCTGGCGCATCAGACGGTCGGGAGCTACAGCGAGAACGTGGACAAGGAGCGGGTAATGCGGCAACTACGCCTGCTTAAGCGGAGACAAGGCATAGGCGACTTGCTCGTTCTCTACGGCTGGGGAGACCATGGCGGCGGGCCTCAGCCGGACATGCTTGAACGGGCCATGGATCTTGTGGAGGGCAGGTGGCCTGTCAAAGGCAGGTTCTCCACCGCTCTGGACTACTTTAGAAGGCTTGAAGAGCTGGCGGCCGCTGGAATACCTGTGGTCAGGGATGAGCTCTACCTGCAGTTCCACAGGGGAACATACACCACCCAGGCCAGGGTTAAGAAATATAACCGTCTAGGGGAAGCTCTGCTGGAGACGGCTGAGAAACTGGCCGTCATGGCGTACCTGCGCGGCGCCAGCTATCCTAAAGAGAGGCTGGATCAGGCTTGGCGAATACTTCTGTTCAACCAGTTCCACGACATCCTGGCTGGCTCCTCGATACCCGAGGTATACGAGGATGCTGAGAAGGATTTCGACGAGATGTTTAAGATGCTGTACGAGGTTATTGACGACGCCACAGGGTACATAGCCTCTAAGATTGACACACAGGGACCCGGCAGGGCGCTCATAGTCTTTAACCAGCTTGCATGGAGCCGAGACGGTCTCGTAGAGCTTGAAGCAGTTAAGACAGGGTTTGGAAAGGAGGTCAAGGTGCTTGACGAGAAGGGAGTTGAGCAGCCAGCCCAGCTAATCGATGATGGGCGCAGCCTCCTGTTCATAGCCAGGGACGTGCCGCCACTAGGCTACAGAGTTTACAGGATTGTTGAAGGTACCCCATCGAGGCTCGAGACTGATCTTAAAGCCGAGGAAGCCGAGGACAGTTACGTGCTGGAGAACAGGCATCTCAGGGTTGTCGTAAGCAGGAAGACGGGTCTCGTGACAAGCATATATGATAAGGCTTCAGGGCGCGAGTTCGTGGACGCCAAGGGGTGTAACGTTCTACAGGTATTCGAGGACGTGCCAGTACCAGCGAGAAGGATGGGCAGTGATGTAGGGCTGGATGCTTGGGAGATATACATCTATCAGCAGGTCGGCGGCGTCAGGTATGTCGAGCTCACAGAGCCTGAGAAGGTCGAGCTGGTGGAGGACGGGCCGGTGCGGGCCGCTGTAAAGATCGTCTATAGATACAGGCAGGAGGGGCGGCCTGACAGCGTGTTCACGGTCTACGTATCGCTTTACTCAGGTATGCCTTTCGTCGACTTCAGGCTTTTCGTCGACTGGCATGCTGCCCACAGGCTGGTTAAGACGGCTTTCCATCTCAAGGTAAGAGGTGACTTCGCCACCTACGAGATACCATATGGCTGGATAAGGCGTAGAAGCTACCTATCGCCGGAAGCCACTCTCTGGGAGAAGGCTAAATGGGAGGTTCCGGGCCAGAAATGGGTTGACTACACTGATGAAAACGGTGAATACGGCGTCAGCCTACTTAATGACTGCAAGTATGGGTTCGACATGTATAACGGGGTTCTGCGGATGACGCTGCTTAGAAGCCCGAGGCATCCCAAACACTACGGGGTCAGCGATGAGACGCCTCCCTTCACAGACCAGGGGATGCACGAGATAAGGTATGCACTCTATCCTCACCCGGGTGACTGGAGACAGGCTAGGACGCCGCATCTAGGCTACGAATATAACTACCCGCTGGTCATCGTCCTGGAGCCGCCACATGAGGGCGTTATGCCTTCAAAATACTCAATGCTGAGCTGTAGACCCGGCAATGTGATCCTTACAGTGGTTAAGAAAGCTGAGGATGGCGACGGCATAGTCCTTAGAATGTATGAGGCGTTCGGAGAGGCTTCTAAAGCGGAGATAACCCTTGGTTTTGAAGCAGGTGGGGCGGTAGAGACCGACCTACTTGAACGGCCTATGGGCTCTGTTGAGGCCATGGGAAACAAGCTCCAGGTGCCGATAGGTATATGCGAGATAAAGACTGTTAAGGTGAACGTGACTCGCCTTACAGGGCTGTGAGCGGCAAAAAGGATAAACACCTTAGAAGCAAGAATCCTCTACTTCAGTAGGGAGTGTCGACAGGTAGGGTCTGAGAACGTCCTGCTGAACACGCGTATTAAGGCTTATATTCCTTTTTAAACCGTTAAACAAACATGAGGACGGGTATAGTCGCCTTACTTGTGTTGACGCTGGCTTCGATGGCCGTTATGGCAACCTGTAAACCATCGGTGGTCTATTACGTGTATCTTCCAACTCCGTGCATTATGGAGTTCGTCGGCTGGAGCGACTCGACAAATGTGGAGATCTATAATATGAGCGGCGGAGTGCCGTTTAAAATAGGCGGACTAAAAATCAGCAGGATGCAGCAAGCCAGTCTACAGATAAACGGCTCGGGAATGCTGAAGATAGCCTCGGATAAACGTCTCTTCATATCGGCCTACTGGGTTTCAGGGGACAGATATGCTGGCGGCTACGTCTACTACCCCTGTGTGGACGGCGGCTTCCTAGGTAAAGAATTCATATTCGCACCAGTGGGCGTCCACCCGTTCTATGAACACCAGGAGAAACACGTTGTATTCGCCCTAGATAAGAGCGAGGTCAAGATATATGATGGAAAAGGCGGGTTAGTTACTAGCTTCACGCTGGAGCCCTACAGCTATAAGGTTCTTGATAAACGGGTGTTTAAGCCCCATGAACCCTACAGGCTAACCAGCACTGGCCGCGTAATGCTATTCACGACACGCGGCCACAGCGCGGCGCACGCCCCAGCTCTCGAAGGAGGGTTCTCGGGAAAGACCTTTTTCGCCGCTCCAGCCGTCGTAGACTACGGCCTCCTGATAATAATGGGTTCCGGGGAGGCCAAGGCTATAGCGTGGGGCGGTACTCCACAGACCTACGCCTCAGGCAAAATATCACAGGGTAAACCGCTTGTAAAGGTCGGTATACCGGGGCGCGGCTCTCTCTCCTACACACTGGTCAGAATATCCGGTGGAGAAGGATCCGTGATCATGGGGTGTTTCTCAGCCATCTGGGGCTCCGAGGCTAAGTGGATAGGGCCCGACTTAGACGTGTTCGGATGTGCCGGAGGCAAGTCTGTCTGGGTCTATGTACCGGACGTAAAAGACGCTGTAGCCGTTGTCTTCATCCCGTTCAACAGGACGACTGTTGAAGTAGACGGTGGGGTAGCCACATACGACTCCGACGAAACGATCATTTTAGGGCCAGGCTACCACCAGGTTAAATCCGATAAACCGGTACTGTTAACGGCGGCATATCCGAGCAACGGCTGGTCCGCTACTGGGCCTGGCTGGGCAGCCGTCCTGCTGACGCCTGAGGATCTTGAGGTAAGCCATGAAGTGCCTGAGCCGCCCGAGAGAGGAGGAAACAACGTCGTGCTTTATGCAGCAGTCGCTGCAGCATTGATCATGGTAGCCGCCGTAGTACTATTTAAGAGAATGAGGAAATAGTTTAAACACGGGAATTTAATCCGGCAAAACCGCTCCAGAGTTAAAAAGTTTTCTAGGGAAAATATTTTATAGAATTATTGTTTAAAAGAAAGTTTATTTTTAATCTTCTGGCGATATGTAGCCGTGGTACCTGCCGATCCAGTAGGCTATAAAGAAGTCAACGCTTCCTGTCTCGAACCTATAGGCGCCGGGGCCGTTCAGCACCAGTATACGCCTCCACTGTTCCCCCTCTAGCCTATATAAGCCTCCTGGGCCTGAAGCGTAAAGGACGTTACCTGCGCTGAGGGCTCTTTTTAAAACCGGTATGTGAAGTCCGTCAGCCATCCGCTCCCAGGTCATGCCATGGTCTCTACTTACATATAACCCGTCGTCGCACGCAGCCGCGAGGCCGCCGCTCCACAGGGTGAAATCGTTAACCTTAGCCTCCTCAAGCCCTGTCCCTACGCCTAGAGGCGGCGGGATAAGTTTAGCAAGCCCAACTGCGCGCCAGCTTAACCCTCCGTCGACGCTACAGGCTATGAATCTAAGATTTAGATCTCCGGGCTCTGCCAGGCAGAGAGCGTAAAGCCTATCCGGGCAGCTTGGATCTATGTAAAGGTTAAGCACGTCTACACGGGCCATCTCAGTTATCGGTTCGAGTGGCTTGAAAACGCGTTGATCCAATTTAAACACGTAGCCGTCGACTGCCGCATATATCACTGGCTGCCTACTTGGCAACACAGCGAATACCCGTCTCTTTCCAGCCGGGAGACTGCCGGTAAGCTTCTCCCACACCGACCCATACCATTTAAGGACGGCTATAGGCGCGCTCCTGTAAACCCCGTCACCAGCCATGGCATAAACCACGGCGCTGTTTCCCGGATCCGGCATAAGCTTCTTGACTTCAACCCCCTCTAGCGCGAAGGGGCGCCATGTTTCACCGCCGTTGTCGCTTCTGTAGATACCCTTATCCGTGGCGGCAAGGGCTATCCTGAGGGTTAGGGGTGAAACTAATACGTCGTTAACCCTGACGCTAGGCCCAACCCTTACCTCCTCCCATTCATGGCCACCGTCAAGGCTTCTATAGGCTCTACCTGCCTCATCCACGGCGAAAATCACCATAGGGTCCTCTGGGGCTACCTCAAGCGAGACCACGGTCCTCGCAAGCCAGCCGTCAAGCTGGTACGGGTTACCCTTCCACGAATACTCGTTGTCTATAGGCCTCTCGTCTATGGGTAGAGGCCTGCTTCTATCAATGTTCCTTATACTATTCATTTTAGGCTCGAAAAGCTTGTTGAGGGGGTAGCGCCTGAGGGTCTCCAAAGCCTGGCCCAGGTTTGCGCCTTTCAGGTCGCCGGTTACGGCGGCGTATATGAAGTTGTAGAGGCTATGGCCATCATCCCTAAAGTTGCTGAATATCTCCTCTACGGCTAGCCTGTAAAATTTGAGTAGCCTAGGATCAGTCTCCAGCTTAAACATCAGATACAGGTCGCCTAATACGTGTTCAGCGTCGTCATGCCCCTGCCTCGGCGTCAGGTCTAGCCCCGCCTTCCCCTTTTCAGCCGCCTTGTAGTAGCCAAGCTCCTTACACAGCCTCCTGTACAGCTCCTCGTATTTCCCCTCTCCGGTTATATGGGATATTATCTTGAGCGCCGACGTCGCCATGAGCATCCGCATGGAAGGCCTATTCCTCGGAGCTATGCCCCTGAGAAATGTGACGGGTTTACCGCCTGGTCCCTTAACCACGAGTTCCGTGTCGCTATACGCGTTGCTCCCTATCTTCTCCACATCCTCCTTGATGAAAGCCTTCTGCTCCTCGTCAGCCGCCAACAGGTAGTAGAACCCGTAGCCCCTGACCAGATGGTCATAATTGTGATGGCTCGGGCTGTCAACCCACCGGTACTCTGAAAGCCTGCCTTTACCCTGTCTCCAGGGCCGCTCAATGCCGATGCCTAGCCTTTCCTCAAGTGAAGGCCCATGGCCCTTCACGTAGCCTCTAGCCACAAAGCCGGGGACGCCTGTAAGCTCCTGAAGCCTTCTTAAAGCCTTGAGAACCTCCCAGGCGTGCTTCCTGACTTCTTCATCTCTAGTAGCAGCGTATTTAAAGGCAAGACCTACTAGATATACCCCTGTCCATGAGACGGCGTGCAGGATCCCGCCCTGGAGGCCCTTGTAGAGGGGTTTTCCCGTCTGGGTCACTAGGATTATAGACGTGTATAAGCCGTCTATCATATGTCTGTCTAGAATGTTCTCTTCAAGTAGTCTGGCTTTCTTATGTAAAGGGATATTAGCTCCCATTAGTTCTCCCCTGCTATATAGGTATATTCGTGAAGCTAATATGTTTTAGCAGCGTGTCAGCTAAAAACTAATACTCGTCCCTCATATGTTCGTGAAAGGTGCTGACGGAAAGATATTTATATTCTTTCGCTATTTAGCTCTAATATATAACTTATATTTGAAAGGAAGTGATACCATTGAAACTGGTGAAGTCGGGCGCTTATATTGCAGACAGGCTAAGCCCTATCGACTGGCGTGAGTGGCAGACATGGCTGCAAGATCCAGCCATGCGGATTGAGGCTGCGAACGGCTTTCTCAGAATATTCGGCGTCACCTCCAAAGGTAAAAGATGTTTTACCGGACTGGTTAGCAGGAGGCTTCACCCAGCTGGAACCGTTTTAATGGTTGAAATACGTGCGCCATACGGGGTCTCGCAGCCTGGACGATATGGATTCGTAGCCCATCTTTGTAATAGACTGGTAGGAGACCACGTTAAGACGCTCGGTATACCAGACAATAACTGCGAGGTTGCTCTGGGTAGGGTGGCTGGAAAAGCCGGCTGGTTTTTCTGGTACAATAACCATATGAAGAAAGTCTTCTATAAATGGGTTAAAGAAGCTAGTCCTCTACCGCTATTCGGAGACGAGGAAGAGCTCTTCAGGTTAGTGCGTATATCATACAACCCCGGTGACAGGTTAGCTGTGGCCGCTGTCTTTAATGGGTCTGGCTGGATCAGGCTAGGCTCCGTTAAGATGCACAAACATTTCTCCGCTGTTGAACTTAAAATAGATGCTTCAACTCCTGGACTAGGGCTAGAGGCACATTTTAGAAACTGCAGGCTTTTCCCTCATCCCTTACTGGAACCGGTAAAGGTTTTCGTAGGCGATCCTAGGCCTCTTGTTAAAGCCGAGGTCTTGTTGAGATCAGCTGATGGGCGGGTTGTATCGAAAGGCATCGTGGGGGAGGACGGCGTGGCTAAACTATGGCTTCCACCTGAAGCGGTTTATCCAATGTCTGGCAGGATAGAGGTCGTATGGAAGGGGAGTGTGTTAGCGGACTGTCTAATTCCCGCTGAAGGCGTAACAGGGATTTATCCCGGTGACTTCTACAGCGTATTTGAAAAGCTATGATTTTTAACCAGTTGTAAACCTTGGAGGGACATGCCGGTTGGGTCCTGAGAAGATAACTGTTAAAAAGGGCATTATATACAGGGCTGTAGGCCCA
>CAYSTQ010000029.1:0-11693 GCA_964433855.1 uncultured Thermoproteales archaeon | reverse complement strand
TGAGAACTAGTTCCGTCTCAACAGGGTCTTTACCCGTCAACCTGGGGATCAGCCGGGCCCGTAGCCCAGGCCTGGCCTCGCTTAGAGGGGTCATTAATCCATGGGATTTAAGCACCAGCTTAGAGGTTAGCACGAGCACGTCGCCGTCTTGAAGCTTTAAGCCCTCCTTTTTCACGGCTTCGACTATTAGGCTTACCAGGTCGGTTTCCGACTCTACCAGCGGCAACCTTAAACCAAACATTTCGATCTTGCGAGAGACGCTTTTCATAGGGTTTCAATCTACACGGAGATTTATAAGCTGGGCGATGGAGAAGACGTTAAAGGGCTAACCATCGATACGCACGGCATAAGCAGACCTGTTTGTAGCACATTCCCCAGCAGCGTCCTCCAGCTCTCCCATCGACTCCGTTCAACGGTCTTCAAACCGTTTTCACGGAGCAGGGCTAAGGATGTTTAGAAGGAAACCCCCATAAATCAAAACTCTTCATTTTTCAAGGATTTAACGGGGGCTGTGAAAAAGCTCCTTTTTCCTACTCGAATATTTAAATAGGCTTAGCACCGACCCTTACCTGTAGGAGGCGGTTAACACGTTCAAGAAGGATTACCACTCGAAGCCCTTCGAGAGAATGGTGGTGCTCGGCGAGAGCCACGTCGCGGGCGACGGCGTGAAAAACGAGCGTGACCGATGGGTTAACATCGTGGCCGAACTTATAAGCGAGTTCCAGGGCAGGCCGGTTAAACTATATAATAAGGGTATCGGGGCAAACGTCATCTCGCCGAGAAGCCCGGGCTATAGATGGTCCGCGAAGCCCAGCGCTTTAGAACGGTACAGGGAGGACGTCATAGCGTTAAACCCGGATCTCTTCATACTTTCATATGGTTTAAACGATATGCGGGCTGGGATGCATCCAGAGGACTTCCGTGAAGATATGCAGAAGATAATCTCAGACGTTAAAGCGGCCTGTAACCCCGTCATCGTCCTGACCACGGTCTACCACATGAGCGCCTACGACCTGTATCCTCCTTTCAACGTCGGGAGTAGGGAGGCGACAGAGATCTATAACCTGGTCATTAAACAGCTGGCCGAGAAAAACGACTGTCTACTAGCGGACATCTATGATGCCGAGGGATGCGCTAACTGGGTGATACATCCGGACACGGTCCACGCGAACAGGCTAGGGCATCGGCTTATCGCCCACAGGGTCTTCGAGGTCATAGCCAAGAACTGCAGCGGGGTTGCAGCCAAGGTTATCGAGGAGCTGAAAAAGGACGCTGAGGAGGTCGCTGCAACAATGGATAAAAGACGGGCTTTACAGGACTATAGCCGAACACAGAGGAAGAGGAGCGGCATGGAAAACAGCTTATGGTAAAAACCGCTGGCAACGCGTAGATTAAACTTCGATTTTAAGGTTGAATCCTCTCTCTTTTTCCCTGCAATAAGTCTGAAAAAGTCCGGTTTTACAAAGGCCTATAAGCCAAAACATGTGAAACTAAGGATTGGGCAGCGTCGCGTAGGGTAAATGCCTGCCCAGCATAAACAGTTACTACAGGACAGCCTGGAGACCTGAAGGCGAACCAAACAAATATAACTAGTAGACGGGTTAAAACCTGGGGGACGTTCATATGACGGCTGATCTCCGTAACTGGGCTACGGGATTTCTGAGAAGGCTCAGCGAGGCGTTTGGCCCTTCAGGATATGAGGAGGAGGTACGCAGGCTGCTTGAAGAAGAAGTGGCGGGCCTCATTGACAGGACGCTGACGGACCCCATGGGCAACCTGATATGCGTCAGGGAGGGGAAGGGGCCAAGGGTGATGCTTGCAGCCCACATGGATGAAATAGGGCTTATGGTTAAATCAGTTGAGGATAACGGGTTTATAAGGTTTACAAGAATAGGCGGGGTCCGCAGCCAGCTTCTCCCGGGACGCGTAGCCGTGATAAGGACAAGTGATGGTAAAAAGATAGAGGGAGTCATTCATCAAAAACCCGTTCAACCATCGGCGCCGGGGCAGCAACCCAAGCCACCCAGGATAGAGGATCTATTCATAGATGTAGGCGCCAGCAATAAAGAGGAGGTGGAGGGCCTAGGGATAAAGCCAGGGGACCCGGTGGTTCTAAAACAGGGTTTCACAGTGGTTAACGGCAAGGTTGCGGTGGGTAAAGCCATGGATGACCGAACCGGCTGTCTAGCCATGGCCTTAGCCCTGAAACTGCTTAAGGATGAGGATATAGATGCAGCTGTCTACGCTGTAGGCACCGTTCAGGAGGAGGTTGGGGTAAGGGGCGCCACCACGGCGGCCTACACTGTCAAACCGGATTTCGCAATAGCGCTAGATGTCACCCTGGCGCAGGATATCCCCGGGGCGTCGCCAGCTGAACGCGTCACCTCGCTGGGCAAGGGGCCAGCTGTCAAGCTTATGGACACCGGCATAGTTGTAAACCCCAGGATTAGGGACTTCATAGCTAGGGTGGCGGAGGAGGAGAAAATACCTTACCAGCCCGAGATACTCACCAGGGGCGGCACCGATGCCTACGCCATACATCTCTCGCGGGCAGGCGTCTTAACAGGCGTCATCTCCATACCCACGCGGTATGTCCACTCCCCGACCGAGATGATCTCGATAGACGACTTAGTGAACACCGCTAGACTAGTGGCGGCCGTGATTAGAAGAGTTGACAGGGATGTGATAGCTAAGCTCACCCCAAGTTAGCCGGTGTCTAGATAAAATGCCTACGGTTATAGACCTTTTCTGCGGAGGCGGCGGTTTCTCCAGGGGCTTCAAGGAGGCGGGCTACACCGTACTCCTAGGGCTGGAGAACTTTGAGCCCGTAGCCCGGACGTACGAGGAAAACTTCCCCGAGGCTAGAGTCATTATCGAGGATGTAAAGCTGGTGAGGAGCGAAGATATCCTTAGAGAGACAGGCGAGCGCCCCGACGTCGTCATAGGGGGCCCGCCTTGCGAGCCCTTCACAAGAACCAATCCTCGGCGTAAGCCGAAGCCTTTAGACAGGCTGTACTCGGACCCGGTCGGCCAGCTTGTCCTCCACTTCATAAGGATAGTCGGCGACCTGAGACCCAAAGTCTTCGTGATGGAGAACGTGCCAGCTATAGCTGAGGGAGAGCTGAAGACCGCCCTTAGAGACGAGTTTAGAAGAATAGGCTACGGCAGAGTATACTTTAACCTCTTACGCGCCGAGAGACATGAAACACCCTCGTTTAGAAGACGCCTATTTATATCGAACATCAGGATCAGGCCGAAACCATCCAGGAGAATACTTAGGGTTGTAGACGCTATAGGCGACCTGCCGCCGCCCGGCTCAATACACGACATACCCAACCATGAGCCAGTACCGCTTTCAAGATCTAGGCTCGCCAAGATCGCTAGGCTTAGATGGGGCGAACCCCTCATCAGGTACAGGGGCGCTGGCGGCAGGGCCTACGGGAACCTGATAAGGCTGCATCCGTACAGGCCTGCGCCCACCGTGATGGGCTCCTCCAGGTTTATCCACCCGTTCGAGGACAGGCTGCTCACCGTACGGGAGAACGCAAGGCTTATGGGGTTTCCCGATGACCATATATTTTTAGGAGGGCGTGACTTACAGTTTAACCAGGTCGGGGAAGCAGTCCCTCCCCCGCTGGCGCGGGCGATAGCCGTCTACATAAAGGCTAGGCTGAACGGTGATAGCGAATGTTTGAGAAGCTAATGGTCGTGTTGCATAACGTCCAGTCCGTCCAGAGAGTGGTTGAAACAGCGAAGGTAACCTACGGCCTCGGCTTCAAGAACTTTATAGTCTCCAAGGCAGCTGGCTCCGCTGCCCAGTCCGGAGTGCCCGAGGCTCAAAGGCTAGCGCTAAAGCTAAAACGAAACTTCTTCTACCTAGCCGATCTACCCGAAGTACTTGATGTGTTTAAGCCTGAGCTAACGCTGATGTTTGTACCCCGCCCCTACGGCGAGGAGGAGTACAATCCTATAAAGGTGCTTGAAACCCTGGAGAAAGGAGCTGTAGTACTCGTCTTCGGCGGGGCTGAGCCGGGCCTCAGTAGGCGAGAACTAGACCTGGGGACCCCAACCTACGTTCCACTAGTGGGGGAGGACATAGGGGTTTCAGGGTTAGCGGCCATAGTCCTGTATAAGCTTCTTGAGACAGCTGGCGACCGTCTTAACTTAAAATAGCATTTCAGCAACATGTCCCAAACAGCGAAACAAGGTACTTTTTAAAAGAAAAATACGAGCTTCAGCCAAGGCTCTCTAGCTCCATGAAACAGTAGTGACTAGACCCCGGCCAGTAAATCCTCAGTAGTGCATATGGGACGCCGGTGATCCACATGGCTGGATCGGAGAAAGCCATCATGTCTGAGAACTTACGCGAAACGAGGCTTTAACAACCAGTTAGTACGATAATTACTCTAACAACGCTAAAAATCACGTGTTAGGAAACCGTAAACGGAAGCCGAGAGAAGCTATCTGCCTAATCTAGCTAGGCCCTCTTCAAGAATACGCCTCGCCTCTTTCAGCCTCTCAGGTATATTCAGTTTCGCCGGACATACCTCTACGCAGCTCATACACTCAATGCAAGCGTCAGGCTTAACCTCCAGCTTTCTATAGATTTCAAGCCCCATTTCCCTAAGGTTCTCAGGATAGCTAGTGTAGATGTCCATAGCTCTGAATATCTCAGGTATTGGCACGTTCTGGGGACACGCCCTCGCACAGTACCAGCATCTAAGACAGACCTGCCTTATCCCGCTATACCCGAACTCCTTCCTTCCCAGCTTAGCCACTAGCCTGTAAAGCTGCTGTCTTTCCTCCTCTGTAATAGGGAGCGGCTCATCCGCCACTCTGACGTCTTCCTCGATCTCATTCATCTTCATAATACCGGGAATCACTGTGTCCACGTAGGGGTTAGATATTACAAATTTTAGACTAAGCCTCACTAAAGGATCCTCTCTTCTAAGCCCTGCAGCTGTCTCCGGCAAAACTAGTTGCCCTCCTAGAAGCGACTTCATTATCACTATTCCCATCTCATACTCATCGGCCAGCTTAAGTATCCCCTCTCTCTCCACACCCTCGTGATCTAGAGGGCTGTAAGCAAGCATTATCATGTCAAACTCATTTGTTCTAATAGCCTTCTTCATAGCCTCCAGGTCGAAATGCATAGTTATGCCGACAAAACCTATCAACCCCTTCTGACGCGCTATCTTTAACCCCTCAAGGGCCCCGCCAGGAGCCAGAACCTTATCTAGGGTAGCAGCATCGTTTACTCCGTGAAGCTGGTAGAGGTCTATGTAGTCGGTTTTAAGAGTCTTCATACTGGTCTCCAGATCCTTGAGAAGCCCGTCACGATCCCTGGAGAGACTCCTTGAAGACAGGATGAACTCTTCTCTACGGCTGTGAAGCGCCTCTCCTATCTTAGCCTCGCTGTCCCCATATACTCTAGCTGTATCAATAAAGTTCACCCCGAGATCCAGCGCCCTGTTAAGTATCTTGTCCGCCTCCTCGAAAGATATCTGTGGAAGCTTTATCCCACCGAACCCTATCACAGATACTTTCAGCTTTGTACGACCTAGCAACCTGTACTTCATGTATTATCATCTATGTTCAGTAGAGTATTTAAGCGTAACCCATGGAAGACTCTAGTTCCCCTCGCTATTCAAAGATTTAGAGCTACATCCTTAGAGAGTTTAACAGGCCTTAACATGCTGCCGCATCTATACGGAAAACTCCCGTAATCCCATTTAAAAGCCAAGAAATCGTTGTATCCACCACGGTCGCTTAGTACAACCTGGTTTTAATCCGGTTTACTTCAAATATTACCTTATTTGGAAAATTAAAATAGCCTTACATCCCGGTTTCACGTATCTCTGACAGCCGTAATTAACGCTTTCAGGTTTTCCGGAGGCGTCCGTGGGGGCACTTCACAGCCGGCACTTAGAATATAGCAACGTATCCCAGCCTCCTCCACGCATTTCTTCGCAGCGTTAAAGATACTTTCTTTATCACTGGTTAACAACGCTGACGTGTCCACGTTACCCATAAGGCATCTGCAACCCAGGACCCTCCTGGCACCCTCCAAACTTACCGCGGAGTCAACGTGATATACTGAGGCGTCAACCTCGGGAAATAGGTTAAGTAGATGCGTGGTGTCGCCACATATGTGGAGAAACGGGTAGGCATCCCGGGAGGAAACAGCGTGACATATCCTATTTAAAAACGGCACTATACTCTTAAACACTCTAGGCGACGCCAATGCGCAGCATGGCTCTAGAATCATTACGCCATCAGCTCCAGCATCGATCAGCGCCCTAGCATAGCTGGAAACAAAGCTGGATAGCTTCGGAAGCATATCATCCACTATATTGCTTTTCTTGACCAGCCATCTGGCCACCTCTCTAGACCCGAGCAATTCCATGGCCAGCGTCAACGGCCCAGTCACGTAAGAGCCTATAAAAAGCTCGTCACCTAGTTCCTCACTTAGCAACTTTATAGCCGATATGAACTCCTTTATCCTCCCATCATTCTCATCAAACTCTATGTCGCCTGGAACGCAGTGCCTAACCACCGCTGGGAAATGGCCTTTAAACTCTACATTGGCACCTAGAGCCTCCGCTTCAAGCGTTAAATCCATATAATGGAAAACGCCGTCCGGCCGATAAAATCTGGCGGCCTTCACCTGCAGCCTCGCCATTAATCTGCCATCATAGAAGGCTTTCACAGGATTTATACCTGCTAACACGGCTGAGTGCGCCCCTATTAACGGTAGCACTGGGGGCTTCTCCAGCTCATTTCCGTTAATAGCCAACATTATTTTTTTCTTGGGCCTCATCACCTATCCCTTAAAAGACACAAGCGAATACCCGCTTATAGGCTTTAACATCCCTGACCCTCCCTATAATGAATGTCATGGGAGAAAAGCCTCGCTTTACAGCTAAAAAAGACGGAAACCTTCCCGGACCTATAGGGTCGAAACATATTCGTTGAAAACACGATCTTCTTAAATACCGTCTCATAAATGACGCTCAAGGCTAAAAGACCAGTACTCTAGCCAGAACACTAGAAAAAATTTAATAATGACGCCTTCCATATCTTAAGGCTAGCCGGGGTGAAAGGTGTGAGCCTTCTACACGGCCGTACAGGATCTGATTAACAGGATAAAAACGCAGCAGATGGACAGCCGGGACAACGTCTCTAAAGCTCTTGTTCTCCTTGCGGAAAAGAAGCTTACCAGGAGACAGAAACTGGTTCTGATCAGGGTCTACGAGCTGGGAGGCTACAGGTCTATGACCGGGCTCGCTGAAAGACTTTCCAGGGAGCTTAAAATGCCCATCTCCACGGCTAAATGGTGCCTGAGAGAGCTCAGGGACATGATGCTGTTAAAGGGAGGCAGCGCCGAGGAGAAAGGCGTTAAATGCATGCTAACCCCCGCAGGGCTCCTTGTAGCTAAACATTTAAAGAAAAGGATTTTCTAGCTCGGAAAACCTTCCTTTTTGTTAGCGGCCTTAGGGCTTCTTACTCACGTCTATGTCAACATACTCTAGCCAGTCTCCATGACTGTTGAAGTCGTCTATGTGGAAGTTCTTAACCCAGACACCAGTGGCCACGTAAACCTTAGACCAGTAGATCGGGTAGAGGGGCAGGTCCTCCATTATCTTGACCTGGGCCTGCCGGTACAGCTCTATCCTCTTTTCCAGGTCGGGTTCACGCTGCATCTTGCTCAACAGGTCGGTGAGGCCGCTGTACCACATGAAGTTTATCCCTGTAGGCTTATCGCTGTTTGGGTCGTAGCTGAAAAGATTAGTGAATATGATAACGGACTCCGGTGGCCTGCCGCCGAGTGGCATGAACGATAACTCAGCCTTACCTGTGACAACGGTGGCTTCAAGCCATGCGGCGAAGTCCATCTGCCTTATGTTGACCTTTATACCTATTTTCCTAAGCTGTTCCTGTATGACCGTAGCCACTTTAGGCATGACGCCGGTTGAGGGAGTATAGAAGTCGATCTCGAAGCCGTCGGGATAGCCCGCCTCGGCAAGAAGCTGCTTGGCCTTCTCAGGATCGTAGGGATACGTTGGGAGATCGTCAGTGTAGCCAATGTAGGCTGGCGAAAGAAAGCCTTTAGCCTCCATCACGGTTCCCTTGAGCAGGCCTTCAACTATCTCCGTCTTGTTTATGGCGTAGGCTATTGCCCTCCTAACCCTTACATCGGACAGTATCGGGTGGCGGAGATTGAACGTTAGGCTGAGGCTGCCGCCGCTGACCTTTTCATACACCACTATGTTAGGGTTGGCCTTAGCTCTTTCAAGAAGACCCGAGATAGACGTATCGAGTGCGACCACGTCGACCTCTCCCTTTTCAAGGGCTAGGTATGCCGTGTAGGGGTCCTCTACAACCTTGTATATCACCTTGTCGACCTTAGGTTTCTCACCATAATAATCAGGGTTAGCCTTAAGAATCACGTCGCCGGTTTCAGGATCCCATTTCTCGAATATGAAGGGGCCTGTGCCTATCGGGTTGAAGCCGAAGTCCTCCCCATATTTCTCAACAGCCTTCTCCGACACTATGAAGCTGTTCCTCCATGGGGCAAGGTATGTGAGAAAGGCCGGGTCAGGGTATTTGAGTCTGAACCTGACGGTGTAGTCATCGACAACCTCTATGCTTTCTATCGACTTAAAGAAGTCTCTGTACCGGGCCTTTGTAGACGGGTCAAGAATTCTTTCAAAGGAGAATTTCACGTCTGAGGCTTTAAGCTCCCCGAAACCTCCATGGAACTTGACGCCCTTCCTCAGATAGAACGTGTAGACCGTGCCGTTCTCCGAAACCTCCCATTTAACCGCTAGATCGCCGATCATTTTACGCGTTCCAGGCTTATAGCTGACCAATGTACTGTATATGTTGGCGGCCACAGCGTAGTCGTTGGTCCAAGCTATGAAAGCGGGGTCGAAGCTAGCCGGCTTGTTAGTCCTAGCTATAACCAGTACTTTTTCCCCGCCGCCCGACTGAGCGAGGTAGAGGTAGCCTGCCGCCGCTGCTACAGCAACCACCACCGCCAACGCCAGGATTTTAATCCTCAACAGCCGCCACCTCCCACCCTCCCTGTCACAGCAACCTGTTAAGCTTAGTGGTTAAGACGGGTTAGCCAGCCCACGGACAACACTAGTTAACCATGTGGCAAGCAACTAGCCGGCTTGGCCCAACCTTCCTTAAGGCTGGCTCCTCGGCTCTGCACCTATCCACCGCGTAGGGGCATCTGGGATGAAAACGGCAACCCTTTGGCGGATCCGCGGGATCCGGGATCTCTCCCTTCAACAGAGGCCTGCCGCGCCGCCTCTTGGGATCCGGGATTGGAACCGAGTTAAGGAGAGCTTTAGTGTAGGGGTGTAGCGGATCCTTGAACAGGTCTTTTTTACATGCTACTTCAACCACTTTACCAAGGTACATAACGGCTATCCTGTCGCAGACGTATCTGACTACACCCATGTCGTGAGTGACGAACAGGTAGGCGAGCCCGTACTTGGCTTGAAGCCTCTTCATTAAGTTTAGGATTCCGGCTTGAACGGAGACGTCAAGCGCCGATGTTGGTTCATCTGCGAGCACGAGTTTAGGCCTGACCGATAGGGCTCTAGCTATGGCGACGCGCTGCCTCATGCCTCCGCTAAGCTGATGGGGATAGCGGTCCGCTACGCCGGAGGGAAGACCGACCGCTTCCAGCACCTCTAACGCGATCCTTTTTCTTTCCTCTTTTGGGACACCCTGGATCCTAAGGGGCTCAGCCACTATGTCTATTATCTTCATCCTAGGGTCGAGAGACGCATACGGGTTCTGGAAAACCATCTGTATCCCTCTCCTCGCCTCCCTGAGGCTCCTCCCCTTCAGGCTTGTCAGATCCCTGCCCTGAAACACTATTCTCCCGGCTGTCGGCCTCAGTATACCAGCTACGCATTTGAGGAGGGTGCTTTTCCCGCATCCGGACTCGCCCACAAGGCCGAGAGCCTCTCCTTTAAAGACTTTAAGCGTGACGCCGTCGACCGCCTTGACCAGTCTCCTGCCAGCCTTAAAATACTTCTTAAGGTTCTCCAGGAGGAGTAATACTTCCTTATCCATACAGGTGGCACGCGACCCTGTGGCCATCACCAACCTCCACCTCTGCAGGCCTCTCCTCAAAACAGGTTTTACGCGCGTGGGGACACCTGTCGGCAAACCGGCAACCTTTCCCCTGGGGTATCTCAGGAACGCTTCCCGGTATAGAGACAAGCTCATCTATATCCATATCCGGCCTGGGAACACAGCCCAGTAGCCCCTTAGTGTAGGGATGTAGTGGATCCTCGAAGACGTCATAGACGCTGCCCTGCTCGACTATTCTACCAGCGTACATGACGGCCAGCCTGTCACACATCTCGGCTACAAGCCCCATGTCATGCGTGATGAGCAGTATTGAGAGACCACGCTCTCTACGAAGACCCAGCATTAGGTCGACTATCTGGGCCTGTACTGTAACGTCGAGAGCCGTCGTCGGCTCATCAGCTATCAGCAAGTCGGGAGAGTTAGCTATAGACATAGCTATCATTGACCGCTGCTTAAGCCCCCCGCTTAACTGATGGGGATACTCACCGTACCTCCTCTCAGCAGCTGGGATACCGGCTTTCCTCATGAGGTCAAGCACAGTCTTAACCAGGTTAGTAACTCTTCTATGCAGTGTAAGGGCTTCACCTATCTGCCAGCCTACCGTGTAGACCGGGTCAAGAGACGTCTGAGGATCCTGGAAAACCATCGCTATTCTCCGGCCCCTAACCTTCTCCATCTCCTGCTCGGAAAGACTCAGCAGGTCAACCCCGTCGAACATCACTCTGCCCCCAACTATCCTCCCTGGGTAGGGAACCAGCCTCATTATGGAGAGAGCCGTCATCGACTTCCCGCATCCGGACTCGCCCACAAGGCCGAAAACCTCTCCTCTCTCTACCCTGAAACTAACGCCGTCAACCACCTCAGCTACTCCTCTACGGGTTTCGAACACCGTTTTAAGCCCCTCAACAGATAGCAGTGAGCCCCCCATCCCTACCCCCTCCTAAGTCTTGGGTCGAGCATGTCACGGAGCCCGTCCCCGAGCAGGTTGAACGCAAGCACTGTCACGGTTATAGCGGCGCCGGGGAATAGGGATAGCCAGGGGGCCGTGTACAGGTACTGCCTCCCTAAGCTAAGCATCTCCCCCCAGCTCGGGGTCGGCGGCTGGACGCCAAGCCCTATAAAGCTCAGCCCAGCCTCTATCATTATCGCCGACCCTATGGAGAGGCTGTACTGGACTATTATAGGCGACAACATGTTCGGCAACACGTGATGGATGAGCACGTCTAGAACTCCTGCGCCGGACGCCCTCGCCGCCTGGACGTACTCGCGCTCCCTAAGATGCAGCGCCTCTCCCCGTGCCAGTCTCGCAAACCTAGGGATCATGGAGAGGCTCACCGCCAGCACCGTGTTCTCCACTGACTGCCCAAGTATCGCCATGACGACTATGGCCAGTATTATCCCCGGGAAGGAAAGCATTATGTCTATTAGCCTGGAGACAGCCATGTCGGCCACTCCCCCCAGCAGGCCTGCTAGGGCGCCGAGTGGCACCCCGATGGCAGCCGCTATGGACGCTGAGAGCAGGCCCACATATAGGGACACTCTAGCACCCCATATGATCCTGCTTAAGACGTCGCGGC
>CAYSTQ010000028.1:0-11789 GCA_964433855.1 uncultured Thermoproteales archaeon | reverse complement strand
AGCGGGAGGTTTTTGTGGTCTTCATGTTGGGATATTTAGCTATTTGAGATAGTGTTTCTAATCTCTGTCAACTCGATATTTTCTCGCTGTTTCAGTTGTTTTAAATGAAAGACGCAGAATCCTTATTTGTTAATAAATCTATCATGGTTTCAGCTATTCCAGTCGTAGCTATTCCAGTCGTCTGTAATGCTGTAAAATAACCAAGATGTTTAAAAAGGATGTATCATTTTGTAGACGGCGATCAGCGTTAACGCGAGGATTAGAACTGTAAGGCATACTTCTAGTTGCTTAGGCTTTGTTTTCAAGGATAATCTGCTTCCTGTTCTAGCGCCTATCATGGAGCCAATTATGGTTAAAATAGCTGGTAGCCAGATTATGTTTCCGCGGCACCAATAAATGCAGACCGCGACGGTGGCTGTGAACATTGTTGAAAACAGAGAGGTTGCTATGGCTCTACGAATATTTAACTTCATTATTCTTAGAAATGGTGGAAATAGTGAGCCTCCACTTCCTCCCCGCATTCCTGTTATCAGGTTCAGTATGAAGGCTCCCATGACTATTATTAGCGGGCTTGGCTTTATTCTTTCATAGGTTCTGGGGGCTATTCTGTAAAGATGCATTCCTAATATAGTCACGAATGAGCTTGTAAGAAATAATATTGCAAGGGCGGTTCTGGAAACTATTCCTACGAGTAAGGCTCCTACGGCCGAACCCAGACATCCCCCTATAACTACATATAGGCCTGTTTTTACATCTAGGTTTCTTCTATGGACCATAGCTCCAATTAACGAGGAGAAGGGTATTACGATCAGGTTTATCGCGAAAGCGCTCAGCGGTGAAAGCCCCGCAAGTATCAGCAGTGGTGTCCTTATAGAGCCTCCCCCTATTCCAAACATTCCGCTCATGAAGCCAGCGATTATGCCTATCAGAAGATAGATGATCAGTGACGGATCCATGGCATATTCCCTCTGAAGGCTTGAGTACGAATTAGGATGGATTTTGTTTTCCTTTCTTGCAGCGTCGCCGTTTCTCTCATAGCTTTCCAGCATGACCGCTGTCTCTGCATAGGAATTTTGTGCTAATACACATAAATATAGTTTTCTCGGCATTCTAAACGTTTTTTCGCTAGCCTAGGAAAAGGGGAAAAAGCGGATTATGCACTAAATTAGCAGTCTCAATGACTTCTGCTATTTAAAACATAGATTGGGGCTGATAATCGAGAATCAGGTCAGAGAGAAAATGCCTAGCACTAGACCTTTTCAGCTCTGAAAGCTTAAGATCCGATGCTCTGAGTGTGTCCAAACAGCTTTCTAAGGCGGGTATACGGATAGGAGAGCGTCCAGTGATGCTTCGCCCGCTTTCAAGATAGACTCTTTCAGTTCGCTGCTGCTAGCCATTCTTTCAGAGGGCTTGGCAAGGCTTCCGTTAACAACTAGAATAGCGCCTGAGGCAACTCCCCTCAACATGGATAGTAGGAACAGTGTAGCGCACTCCATTTCAACTGAAACAGCGCCAGCTCTAGCCCACTGGTCGGCCAGGCTAGGCGTCTCAGCGTAGAAGGCGTCACTGCTCACCACCGGCGCTATCCAGAGCCTCTTCACCTTCTTTTCCGCAGCCTTAACGAGGGCTATCAGCATTTTGAAGCTAGGCGCTGCTGAGGGCGTCAAATCTCCAAAATACATTTTCGTAAAGCCTCCAGGGAAATAGTGTGCTGTGTTTGGTATAACTAGGTCGCCTATTCTAACATCTTCTTTAAGAGCCGCCGTAGTACCCAGCCTAACCATGGCTTTTACGCCGAGCTGTATAAGCTCCTCAAAGATTATTGCGGCTCCGGGGCCGCCCATTCCATGGGTCGCCACGGTCACAGGGGCGCCGCGCCACTTTCCTGTAAATACGAGTAGGCCTCTGTTCGAGTTGACAAGCCTGGGCGTCTCTAAAAGGCTGGAAATAAGTTCGGCTCTAGCCGGGTCGCCGACTACGATAGTCCTTTCAGCCACATCGTCCTTGTTAGCGTGTATATGGAGGGGCATAAGATCACTATTACTGTCGAGGCTTTTAACTTTAGCGTACTGGTTTTAACCAGCATCGTCGAGACCGTTGTTGACTGTGCGGAGGTCTAGAATCCCTGTGAAGAGCTGAAGTAAAGGGTGCTGTGTAACGTCGAAGATATATTCCGGGATTATCGGGAGAATGCCTTTGTACGGCTATTTCCACATTCTTAAATCCGGCTGGGTATTAGAGATGGAAGAGGAATGCTTGCTGTGCTCAGGGTTCCTGAAAAGCTATCTAACTCTGAAAGGTACAGGGCTCTTTTCCAGCGGTTAGTAGCTTCAATAATAATCCTAGTGATTTTTTATCTGAACCCGGTGACCTGGCTTAACGACGCTGTTCTCAGACGGGTTGGTCTAGACATAGGGGAGCTAAAGCTGTACATAGACGGCGCGCTCTATGCTGCGGCCACGATCCTAGTCGCTTACTACACGTATGAGTTAGCCAATATGATGGTTTCAGACATCTTGTCGAGATTTCCTAAGCTGGCCCAGATGCGGTATGTTATCGAGATGACGGCTAAGGCCTTAAGCGGGCTCATAGCTATAGTCATAGTGATAAATACTCTGGCGGCCAGGTTTGAAGCCCTTGAGGTTGTCGGGGGCTGGCTGGCCAGCGCCGCGGGCAATATAGCGAGTATCCTGGCCACGTTCATAATAGCTATGCAACTCGGCAACTTGCTGGCAAACTACCTGGCTGGACTCGTGCTTAGGATAGAGGAGTTTGTCGAGGAGGGCGATTTCATAGAGATCGGGAACATGTTGCTCATGGTTAGGAGGCTCGGCTGGTACTCTGTGGAGGCTGAGGACAGGTTTGGAAACATAGTCTACGTGCCGAATATGTCTCTGATGACAAAGATCTTGAGGAGGGCCTTCTCCAGGATAAGCTACAGGTATGTAGAGGTAAGGTTTACTCTTCCATATGGAATATCCTTGGAAGAGGTTAGGCGTAGGGTTGACTTGGCGATGGCGGCTACTAGAAGGGTTGTCAGTCACAGATTGCTGATATATGAGCTTGGGCCATATGCTGTAACCTATGAGCTGCAGGCCCAGCCTAGAAAAGCCATGTTTGAAGAACAGTTTAGAAGCATTATCAGGGCGGCTCTTCTCCACGAGTTCGGAGAGCTGTTGTCGACACCCATGATAGTCTCTATGCGGGCTAGGAATTTAGCCGTGAAGCCTTCGGAGTAGGGTTGCCATCCTACGCGCTTTTACTCTGACGGCTTCTTCATCATCCTTTTCCGGCCTTCCCTCAACTATGGCGCCGTAATGAAAGTCTCCCGGGTCGCCCTGCACTATCATGCCGTGTATCAGCAACGCGTTCAATATCGACAAAACGGTTGTCTCGCCTCCGCAGCCATAGCCCCCGGACGAGGTGAAGGCAGCGCCCACTTTGCCGTCGAGCTTTCCGTGGATTCTAACTGACTCATCAAACAGCTTTTTAACCTCGGCCGCCATCTGGCCGTAGTAGGTGGGGGAGCCTACCGCTATCCCATCATAGTTCAGCAATTCACTGACCCTGATTTTTTCCACGGGTTTAAGGGTTACATCCAGCCCTTCCTCTCTAAGAGTTTCAGCGAAAATCTCAGCCATTCTCTTTGTGTTTCCAGTCCTAGAATAATAGGTGACTAAAACCTTGGCCATACGGGTCCCCCGGCACTATTTCTACTATGGAAAGTAATAAGTTTAAGTTGCTGTGCCCAATAGATGCTAGCAAGTAACTTTTTAATACTTTATATGGATTTTTTATCAGTTGGGGGATGACATGGGAGGTTTCGCCTGAGCGGTGAGGGCTAGCCTCACAGCGGACCCCCGGGGTTTGCCTGTGATTAAGGCCGTGGTCTTCGACCTGGATGGCACGTTAGTTTCTTCAAAAATAGATTTTGCCGGTATGAAGGCTGAGCTAGCCTGCATTCTACGTGAAAGATATGGTCTAACGGTTTCAACCAAAACCACGACGGCCGATATAGTTGATACGGTGCTGGCGCGAGTTAAAGGGCTAAAAGTTAGCCGTGTTCTCACCGAAATGTCGGTGGTCATGGATAGGTATGAATCTGCGGCTCTACCAACAGTCTCCTTAATGCCTGGTGCCTCCAGTTCTCTGCGTCGTCTTAAGGCTATGGGTTTAAAAACAGGGGTTTTAACCCGTGGCGGCGTCACATATGCCTATGAGGCCCTTAGAAGGACGGGGCTCTCTGGACTTATTGACGCCGTGGAGGCCAGGGTTGATCTTTTGAAGGCTAAGCCGAACCCGGTAGCTCTCTTTAACTTGTGCGCGAGGCTTGAAGCTGGGCCGTGGGAGTCGCTGGTTGTGGGCGACCATATAATTGATCTGGTATGTTCTAGGCTTTCAGGCGCATGCTTCATAGGCTTTAACCCTATGGGCGTTAAGCGGAGCTGGCCTTCCGGCGTTGAAACGGTGGACAGCCTAGCCGAGATACCTAGGCTTCTTCTCAAATCGGTAAGCTCTTTGTTTAAATAGAGTTTCTCTCAGTTGACCCTGTATAGGTAGGGTAGAGCTATTGGATCCCTTTCTATCGTTTTTGTCTTTCTATGTCCGGCTAGGTTTGTAGACGGTGGTTCCGGTGGTTGTTCTGCGAGGTGATGGTTTTCGTCTCAGACTCCGCCGGGCTGGTCATGGATGAGGGCCATGTTCCATTAGGTTCGCAGCCGTCCACGACCCTATGGGGTGAAACGTCTAGGCGAGGCTGGAACCAGTGAACCGTATCAAAACAACATGAAGCAATACAGATTGAGGAAACGGTGAAGTGTTTATTTTTAGATCTTCACTCCTGTCTTCCTAGCGACTATGGTGATGTTTTTGTAAAAGTTTATTTTAGATAGATGTGATTTAGAGATGGGCTTTCTGAAAAGTTGGTGTTAAAATATGGATGAGAACTTAAAAACGTATGGAGGGAGCGCGGCCGCTAGGCCGGATCTCTCGTTTAGGCGTAGGCTGGAGAGTCTCCAAGGTTTCGAGGGGTTGAAATACTGTTTCCAGTGTGGCGTCTGCACGGCCAGTTGCCCCATAACCCGTTTCGATCCCCGCTACAATCCGCGCCGTGTGATCAGGATGGCTATGCTGGGGCTCAGGGACGAGCTTCTGAAGGAGCCAAGCCTCTGGCTTTGCGCCACCTGCTTCACCTGTATTGAAAGGTGTCCTCAGGGCGTTGATCCGGCTGAGGTTATCAGGGCGATACGCAATCTGGCTGTCAGGGAGGCTATGCCTGAGAAGTACCGGCAACTGCTGTCGACGATCATGGAGACGGGCCTAGCCTACAGGATGACCCAGGCTCATCTCAGGAGAAGGGAGAGGCAGGGCCTGCCTCCCCTGCCTAGAGTCGACGCCGAGATAACCCGTAGGCTTCTAGCTTCGCTTGGCTTAGAGAGGCTTGTTGAGGAGGGCGGTGACTGATGAGCGGAGAATACGCGTTGTTCCTCGGCTGTACCGTGCCTTACAGGCTCGCCGAATATGAACAGTCCGCTAGATGGCTCTGCAGCCAGCTCGGGATATCTCTTGTAGATCTCCCCGAGTATGGATGCTGCGGCTTCCCACTAGATCCTGTAAGCAGAGAAGCCATGTTGCTGATGGCAGCTAGAAACCTTTCCAGGGCTGAGCAACTAGGCCTTGAAATGGTGACGCTCTGCAACGGCTGTGCGGGTACGCTCATGAAGGCTGGCAAGCTTCTGGATGAAAAAAGTGAGTTGATGGAATGGGTGAATAAGAGGCTGGAGTCGGTCGGTCTGTCGTACAGTGGAGGCGTTAGGGTGAGGCATATAGCCTCTGTGCTCCATGATTTAGTCGGCGAGATCGAGTCTAAGCTTGTGAAGCCCCTAAAAGGCCTCAAGGTTGCTGTACATACAGGTTGCCACGTTTTACGTCCGGTGAAATATCTCGGGTTTGACGATCCTGAGAGTCCTACCGTTCTTAAAAGGCTTGTCGAGGCTGTGGGCGCCGAGTACGTCAGCTATCAGGAGGAGCTACTTTGTTGTGGGGCTCCGCTTCTAGGGATTAAAGACGATATCGTGTTTCGGCTTTCAGGCGAGAAGCTGGGAAGCGCCGCCGCCTCGGGCGCAGACTTGGTCGTCACGATATGCCCATCTTGCTTCCTAGCATTAGAGACTACCAGGCTTAGGGAGAAGGCTGGTCCGCCAGCCATACATTTAACGCAGCTGATCGGTTTAGCGCTTGGGGGCAGGCCTGAGGAGGTTGGAATTTCCCGTAGGCAGGCGGCGGTAGCCGGGGTCTTGAGGGGTAGCGGTATTATATAAAAGAAATTTTTTACTCCGGTAAAATAAAAAACGACCTAAAGTAAGAGAAAAGCTATATATTCCCTAGGAAATATTTCCTTGAAAGCTTTTGGAGGATTGGAGGCCGTGTATGGGTACGTAGGCCAGGTGCTCCATGTCGATTTAGGCGGCGGGAAGATATGGACTACGCCGCTTGACGGGGACACAGCTAGGAAGTACATTGGGGGCATTGGGCTTGGGATAAAGCTGGCGCTGGATCTGGTTAAGCCGGGAATAGATCCTCTAGGCCCCGAGAATGTTCTTATATTAGCGACTGGCCCGCTGGCTGGCACCATAGCCCCCACGGCTGGCAACGGCTTCGCCTTCACCGCTAAGTCGCCTTTAACGGGCGCCGTAGGTGAGGCTAAGGCCCACGGCTTTTTTGGGGCTGAGGTTAAGAGGGCTGGCTATGACGTGATCATAATTTACGGTAGGGCTGAGAAGCCGGTCTATCTTTGGATAGATGATGACTCCGTCCATCTTATGGATGCAAGGCATCTTTGGGGAAAGCCTCCGGCCGAGGTCGAGGACAGGATAAGGGAGGAGCTCGGGGACTACTATATTAGGGTTGCCTCCATAGGGCCAGCTGGAGAGAAGCTCTCGCGTATAGCGGCTATAATAAACGATAAGACTAGGGCTGCTGGGAGGACCGGCATGGGCGCCGTTATGGGCTCCAAGAACCTCAAGGCGATAGCTGTTAGGGGGACCAAGGACGTCAGGGTTGCCGACCCAGAGGGGCTCATGGAGTTCAGCAAGGAGCTTTGGAAGCGGGCTCAGGGTCCAGCTACTGTTAAGTACAGGACTCTTGGGACAAACCTGAACGTGCTGGTTCACAACAGGGTGGCCGCGCTGCCTACCAGGAACTTTAGCTCAGCCACGTTCGAGGGCGCTGAAAAGGTCAGCGGAGAGTATCTGAACGAGAGGTTCGTTAGGAAGATCGTGGCTTGCTCCTCCTGCCCCATGAGGTGTGAACATATAGCAGTTGTCCCAGAGGGGCCTTACAAGGGCGCCGTTTCTAGGATGGAGTACGAGCCGCTGTGGGCTTTTGGCCCGCACTGCGGGGTCGATAGGCTTGACGCCATAATTAAAGCGGTTGAGCTGTGTAACTACTATGGCCTAGACGCCATTTCGGCGGGAAACATAATAGGCTTCGCCATGGACTGTTATGAGAACGGCTTGTTGACGAAGGATGACACCGGCGGCCTGGATCTCAGGTTCGGGAACCATGAAGCCATGATAAAAATGCTTCACATGATGGGTAGGCGGGAGGGCCTAGGGGACATCCTGGCTGAGGGAGTTAAGAGGGCTGCTGAGAAGATAGGTGGTGATGCCTGGAAGCTAGCTAACCATATTAAGGGGCTTGAGATGACGGGCTACGATATAAGGGGTCTTAAGACGGCTGCGCTCGGCTACGCCGTATCGTTTAGAGGGGCTGACCACAACAGGCATGGTGCATACTCGCTTGACATAACGGGGAAGACGGACAGGTTTAAGCCTTCTAAAGGTGTTGGGAAGATAGTGAGGGATAGAGAGGATCTCTATGCCATAATAGACTCTCTGATAGTCTGCAAGTTCTCGCGGGGCATATATGAGGGTGACGGCGGTTTCGGCGACCTAGCGAAGCTCTACAGCCTGGTCACGGGCTTCGACGTGGCCCCGGACGAGCTGAGGCGGGCCGGTGAGAGGATAAACAATGTAGCCCGGCTTTTCAACGTCCGCGAGGGCTTCTCAAGGAAGGATGACACGTTGCCGTGGAAGATAATGAACGTGCCGATTCCGGACGGGATGGCTAAGGGTAGCCTCGTGACACAGGAGGAGCTGGACTTCATGCTTGACGACTACTATGAGGCCCGGGGATGGAGTAGAGACGGTATACCTACTCCTGAGAAGCTTAGGGAGCTAGGCCTTGAGGATTACCTGTATATCGTGGAGGTGAAGTAGGTTGTCTGAGCGGCTTAGGAGATTCGTAGCCGCGGATCCGGATAAGTGTGATGGATGCGGCATATGTGAATACGTGTGCTCTATGGAGAAGGAAAAAGTGTTTAACCCGCTTAAGTCCAGGATAAGAGTGGTTAGGCTCAACCTCATAGCTAACGTGGCGATAGCCTGCAGGCTATGCGAGGACGCTCCATGCGTGGCCGCCTGTCCCAGGGAGGCGTTAAGCCAGTCTGAGGAAACGGGAGTTATAATGGTTGACGAGGACAAGTGTGATGGATGCGGCTGGTGTATTGAGGCCTGTGAGTTCGGCGCCATAACCCTGCATCCGGACAGTAAGGTGGTCATAGTCTGCGACCTCTGCGGTGGCGAGCCTAAATGCGTTGACTGGTGCCCGGAGGAAGCCCTTAAGCTGGTAACACGCGACGAGCTCGCCACTAAGGCTAGGGTTGAGGCTGCGAGGAAGCTGTTTGGTGAGACAGCGGTTCCCTAGAGCGTGTCACCTATGGCTGCCATCGTTAAGCTTAAGCGGGAAGGGGAGGGCTTCCTAGAAGTGATTAGGGAGCTCTACGCCAAGCGACACGTGCTGAGAATAGATTACGGGAAATGTTATGGTTGCGAGATCTGTCTTAGGGCGTGTCCAAAGGAGGCGGTCTCGATAGTTGAGAAGAACGGGAGGAGAGTGGCCGACGTGGACTTGGACAAGTGTAACTTCTGCGGGGCGTGTGCGCTTCTTTGCCCCTTCGGCGCCGTATCCGTCGAGGTTGACGGCGAGGCCAGAATACCTGTTCTTGAAAGCGGTAGCTTTCCTAAACTGGTTAGACTAGTTGAGGTTGACATAGAGAGGTGTCCTGAGGGTTGTAGGGATTGTGTCGACGCCTGCCCCCTGGGTTTAATAACGGTTGAGGAGGCAGGCGGTAGGCCTTTCGTGAAAATAGATATTGACGCCTGTCCATGTTGCCGTAGATGTGTACCCGGCTGTCCCTACGACGCTATAAGGGTCGAGAAGGCGTTCTACGGCAGGATATTTATAGATGTCGAAAAGTGTCCTGAGGGTTGTAGGGATTGTGTCGACGCCTGCCCTGTTCAAGCCATCGATTTTAAAAACAGCAAGGTTTCTCTTACCGAGGAGTTCTGTGTGTACTGCGGGGCCTGCAGGCAGGCTTGTCCGGTTGACGCCATCAGCTTAGAGATAACCCATATCCGTCACACGCCTGTTAAGTCGGGCGCCTGGAACAAGGCTCTGGAGAGGATTGCGTCGACAAAAGCCATGGCTAAACACCTTAGGGCTAGGGCCATGGCTAAAAGCAGGACGACTGCTTCTAAAAGGCTTTCATGGAGGGAGATAGGTTGATGGAGGAGCCGAGGATAGGCGTGTTCGTATGTCACTGCGGCCACAACATTGCTGGCTCGGTGGACGTGGAGGAGGTCGCTGAATACGCTAGGGGGCTCCCCGGAGTCGTTTACGCCACACATTACAGGTATATGTGCGCGGATCCCGGCCAGGAGCTTATAAGGAAGGCTATAAAGGAATATGGGCTGAATAGGGTGGTTGTTGCAGCGTGCTCGCCTAAGCTCCACGAGCCTACGTTCAGGAGATGCGTTGAGGAAGCTGGGCTAAACCCCTATCTCTTCGAGATGGCCAATATAAGGGAGCACTGCTCCTGGCCCCATCATTCAGAGCCCGAAGAGGCTACACGTAAGGCGAAGGACATAGTTAAGATGGCTGTAGCTAAAGCAGCTCTACTGCAACCGCTCCAGCCCTTCGAGGTCCCTATCACACGTAAAGCCCTCGTGATAGGGGGTGGTATAGCCGGCATATCGGCCGCTCTAGACCTGGCGGAAATGGGGTTTAAGGTCTACCTGGTTGAAAAGAGTGAGAGTATAGGCGGCCACATGGCGCAGCTCGACAAGACCTTCCCCACCCTTGACTGCTCCATATGTATTGAAGGCCCAAAGATGGTTGACGTCTACAGGCATCCGAACATCGAGATATTCGCCTATTCGGAGGTGATTGATGTTAAAGGCTACATCGGGAATTTCCAGGTCACTATAAGGAAGAAGCCGAGATACGTTATCGAGGAGAGATGCACTGGATGCGGCGAGTGCGCTGAGGTTTGTCCTATAGAGATACCGAACGAATGGGATCTGAACATGGGGGTTAGAAAGGCTATATCTGTGCCCTTCGAGCAGGCCGTGCCCCTAGTGTACACCATAAACAGGGACTACTGCATCGAGTGCTACAAGTGCGTTGAGGCCTGCGGGCCCAGGGAAGCTATCGATTTCGGCCAGCAGCCCGAGGAGGTTAAAGTTGAGGTCGGGGCTATAATAGTGGCCACCGGCTTCGACATCTACCTGCCCTACGACGACCCCCGCTATGGCTACGGCAGGTACAGCAACGTCATAACCGCTTTGGAGCTGGAGCGCCTACTATTGGCAGCCGGCCCTACGGGTGGCAGGGTTGTGCGCAGATCCGACGGCAGAACACCCAGAACCATACTTTTCATAACGTGTGTCGGGTCACGTGACGTTAACAAGTATGAGTACTGCTCGGGCTTCTGCTGCATGTATACCTTGAAAAACGCGGTGCTTCTCAAGGAAAGGCTTGGTAGGAACGTGGACGTATTCATCGTCTTCATGGATATGCGGACCAACTTTAAGGGCTACGAGGAGTTCTACAGGAGGGCTAGAGAGCTTGGAATAATCTTCATCAGGGGCAGGCCTGCGGAGATCCGTGAGGACCCGGAGACTAAGAACCTGCTTGTTAGGGTGGAGGATGTGACACTTGGCAGGCTTCTTGAACTGGAGGCTGAGCTCGTCGTCCTATCCACGGCGGCCGTGCCGAGCAAAGGGGCTGAAGAGATAGCCAGGCTGCTGAACATACCTAGAGGGTCGGACGGCTTCTTCATGGAAAGTCATCCGAAACTTAAGCCCGTCGACACGCCGGTCGACGGCGTCTTCCTAGCCGGAGCCTGCCAGGGCCCAAAAGATATACCGTATAGTGTGGCTCAGGGCAGCGCGGCTGCGGCTAGGGCTGCAACAGTGCTTTCCAAAGAGAAATGGAGGGTTGAGCCTATAATAGCCGTTGTCGACCCTGAAAAATGCAGGAATACAAGGGTTAAATGTGGCGTATGCGCCAATAAATGCCCCTACTCAGCCATAATCGTTGAGGATGGAAAGCCGGCGCAGGTGCTTACCGCCATGTGTCATGGCTGTGGAACCTGTGTAGCTGAATGCCCGGCTGACGCTATCCAGCAGATGCATTTCACCGATGCTCAAATAATCGCCCAGATAAGGGCGGCGCTCGAGGAGGAGCCCGAGAAGAAAATATTGGCCTTCTGCTGTAACTGGTGTAGCTATGCTGGGGCGGATCTGGCCGGTACAAGCCGTATAGAGTATCCAACTAACGTAAGGATAATAAGGGTCATGTGCTCAGGCAGGGTCGACAGGGACTTTGTGCTTGAAGCCTTTAGGCTTGGCGCGGGAATGGTGGCTGTTCTCGCATGCCATCTTCCG
>CAYSTQ010000027.1:0-11938 GCA_964433855.1 uncultured Thermoproteales archaeon | reverse complement strand
TATTTCTTTATCATTTTTATTCATATAAATCTTACATTTATAACCAGCAGACTCCAATACATGAGCTATATGCAAATTTATAAGTAGATTTCCTGCAAGTCCTATTAAGCTAGTATTTTCAAGTTCTGATTTTAGTCTTTCCGCATCTTTAATAGTCCATAAAGTCATGCTTTTCCGCTTAAGTTTGTCTGGAACATCCGGTATGTATGCCTTAGGATCCACTGCCATTACTCGGCGATCATATACTCCCTCAGCTGAAGTTGTCCCTATAATGCAATCTAATAATTCTTTTGGTAAAAACGTGATGCTGCCGAGATCTATTTCACTAGTAGCATAGTAAGGCAGAGCAGACCGAGGATAGCCTAATACGTCCTCTTTAGATATTATTGAGATCTCAGCGTTACTTATTAACTTTCTCAGATTTATTATAAGGGTATATCCAGCTAAACTATTTACTGTTATCAGGATCCTCATTTCAAACCCCTTCGATTTCATTTATTGCCCTGATCAAACAATATATATGTCCAGCCATCCTATACAACAGTCCTCTGCGAGTGAGGAATATGGCCGCCTTCCAAGCCGGAATAGTCGGCAAACCTAACGTAGGCAAATCAACCTTTTTCGCAGCCGCAACCCTAGTAGAAGTTAAAATAGCTCCTATCCCTTCACGACTTTAAAGGCTAACAAAGGTATCGGCTACGTCAAAATTAAATGTGTTTGTAAAGAATTTGGTGTAAAAGACACACCTATTAACTCCTTCTGTATTGACGGGTATAGATTTATACCCGTAGAACTTATTGATGTAGCAGGCCTAGTACCTGGCGCCTGGGAAGGCAGAGGATTAGGAAATCAATTTTTAAGCGAGCTAAGTAGAGCGACCGTGCTTATCCATGTTGTCGATGCGGCAGGTATGACAGATAGCGAAGGACGCCCAACTAAACCGGGGAGCCATGACCCGCTTGATGACGTAAAATTTCTTACACGGGAAATAGATTTATGGATGGCAGGCATTCTTCAAAGAAATTGGCGTAAAATAATTAGAGCTTCGCCTGACCCTGAAGAGATATTAACGCTTTCCTTAAGCGGGCTTAATATAAAACGGCAACATGTGGAGAAAGCTTTAAAGCTAAGCGGACTTTACGAGAAACCTCTTAAGAGTTGGAGTTCTAACGATATAATGTCGTTCATAGCTACGCTCAGGCAGCATGCAAAACCGATGGTTATAGCAGCAAATAAATGCGATATCCCTGAGGCAGAGGAAAATATTAAAAGGCTAAGAGCGGCCGTCGGCGATAAATATGTTATCCCAACATCGGCTGAGGCTGAATTAGCCCTAAGACGCGCTGCCGCTGCTGGCCTTATAAATTACATGCCTGGCGACAAGGATTTCGAAGTAACAGACGAGAAAAAACTTGGTAAGCGCCAGGCCAAAGCATTGGAGTATATAAGAGAAAGAGTTCTGTCACGATGGGGATCCACTGGTGTTCAAGAGGTTATTAATAAAGCATTCCTGGATATACTCGGGATGATGGCTGTTTTTCCCGTAGAGGATGAAAATAATCTAACCGATCATAAAGGCAACGTTCTTCCAGACGCATGGCTTGTACCTCCCGGCACAACGCCTAGACAGTTAGCGTATATGATACACACGGAACTAGGGGAAAAATTCATAGCGGCTATTGACGTCAGAACAAAAAGAACCCTGCCATCCGATGCTCCACTATATCACAGAGCGGTAGTGAAAATAAGAACCAGGAGGTAAATGCCTTTGAGCAATGATGTGATAATAAATGTTGAAAACTTATCCTTTAAATATAAAAACTCGGTAAAACCAGCTTTATTTAATATAAATTTTAGCGTTAAACCAGGTGAATTCATTCTTGTGGCTGGTCCTTCAGGGTGCGGCAAAAGCACTCTCTGCAGAGCTTTAAATGGCCTCATTCCGCATTTTTACACAGGGGATATGGAAGGACGTGTAACTATAAAGGGGTTAGATACTAGAGAAACGCCTACTCACGTGTTGGCCAGGCATATAGGTATGGTTTTTCAAAACCCTGAAAACCAGCTTTTTCTTTCATCTGTAGAGAAGGAGTTAGCATTTGGCCCGGAAAATCTAGGTTTACCCAAGGATGTTATTAAGGATAGAGTAGAAGAAATAATCGATTTATTAGATTTGGAAAGTATACGGGATAAACCTCCTTATGAGCTTAGTGGCGGCCAACAGCAGAAAGTAGCTATAGGTGCTGTTCTGACTATGAAGCCTGAAATTTTAGTTTTGGACGAACCTACGGCGAACTTGGATCCTGCCAGCGCTGAAGAAATCATGAATATAATATGTAAACTTAACCGGGATCTCGGGCTTACGGTTTTACTCGTAGAGCATAGACTTGACATAATAACACCAATGTGCACAAAAGTCTTTATAATGATGGGAGGGCGTTTTATTGCTGCCGGTAAACCCCGAGAAATTTTAGCTTCGCTCAACATGAAAGACGTGGGAGTTGACATACCCAAAGTAATAATGGCTTTTAAGGCTCTTAGAAGTAAGGGTATAGCTTTGAGAGATGTGCCTTTAACCCCAGAAGAATTTGCCATGTTAGTGAAAGGGAGGCTATATGAGCTACGCCATTGAAGTAAAAAACTTATATTTCTGGTATGAAGAAGGTTTTCCTGTACTTAAAAATATAAATTTAACAATCAAAAAAGGGGAATGCGTTGCTATAATGGGTGAGAATGGCGCTGGAAAAACTACATTAATTAAACATTTCAATGGCTTATTTAAACCCAAAAAGGGACTCATCAGAATCTTAGGAAATGATACTAGAAAAACAACAGTAGCATCCCTGGCAAAAAACGTGGGAATAGTATTCCAAAACCCTGATCACCAGCTATTTGCAGAAACCGTATATAAAGAAGTAGCGTTTGCCCTCGAAAACTTTAATTTTCCTACAGATGAAATAGAGGCTAGGGTTAATAAAATATTAAAGTTCTTTGACCTTTATAAGTACAAAGATAAATCACCTTTTACGCTTAGCGAAGGGGAACGTAGACGCCTTGCAATAGCTTCCGTAGTTGTATATGGCCCTGAAATTTTAGTTTTTGACGAACCTACTGCTGGACAGGATCTTATACAAAAGATAAGAATTGCGGATCTAATTAAGAAATTCGTCAGTAAAGATAAGACAATAGTGGTAGTAACACATGATGTTGAATTCGCGGTTACCGTGTTTGACCGAATAGTGATTTTATCACATGGCCAAATAATAGCGGATGGGCAGCCAGCAGAGGTATTAACAAATCCTGAAATACTAAATCGAGCTAGGCTTACGCCACCTCAGATAGTTAAATGTGCATGGCTACTTTCAGATCTTGGAATATCTCAAAAAATAATTAGAGTCGAGGAATTAACTGAGGCAATAATTAATTTAGTGAGGAGCGCTAGCTATGTCGGTAGGACTTGATTTTCTTAAAGGATTTCAATACAGATCTAAGAAAACACTTGTTCATACACTAGATCCTAGGAGTAAAGCCGTTTTTGTATTTACCTGTACCATTATTACTTTAATGTTTTATGATCCTGTACCTATAATTATGGTTTTCTTAGCCACACTTCTAGTAACAATCATTGCAAGAGTTGTTAGAGAGTGGCTCGCTACATTGAGGGGTGCAATGATGATTTCTCTTATAATATTTATATTAAATTTTGTCACAGTAAGTGAAAGCAGACTTAACTACTCGTTAACTATGTGTTTAAGGTTCATAACGTTGACATCGGCTTTCTCGATACTTTTTCTAACCACAAACCCTGATGATATTTCCTTAGCCGCGCTTAAACTTGGAATACCTTATGAATACACATTAATGTTTACTATGGCTATGCGGTTCGTCCCAACTCTAGCCAGAGACGCTCAAACAATAATGGACGCTCAAAGAAGCAGAGGACTTGAACTAGAAAAGGGAAACTTCATTGAAAGGCTTAGAAGGATGCTGCCAATACTTATCCCCCTTGTAATATATGAAATAAGAAGAAGCATGTTGATTGCCGAAGCTTTGGAGTCGAGGGCTTTCGGCTCAGTTAGAAAAAGAACAAATTTATATGATATATCCATGACAGTTAATGACTGGATTTTGACGATATTATCGTTACTGTTGTTGACATTTCTGCTTTCGCTACATGTTTTAAACTTATTGCCCAAATGGTTTTACTGGAAAATTCCTGACCCGTTCTAATCTTTACCACGCGTTCGGAGAACCTCTAGCCATGGGTTATCGTTTAAAAAACTTAAATCCTCATTAACATTAACAGACGCAGATTTTGTGAAGTCTTCGATGTTGATGTTTATTTTTTTGGATAAATCCATGAGAATGCTTTTTATCCCTCTAATCTCTTCACTTATCTCCTTTAAAACAGCCACAATAGCGTTATCCAAATTTTCACTGCTACGATTCCTGGAGTTCATTAACAACTCCTTTACAATATCGTATACTGCTGTGTAAACCGCTTTACTTAGCATTTCATCAAGATTAGAAGTTACAGGTAAAATATTCTGAACACTACTGCTCTGTTCAAGTTCTATGCTTTTCTGAGCCAGATAAGCTTTCTTTTGCTGTTCAATGTTTATTTTACGCTTCCTAGTCCGCACCTTTAATTTTTCAGCTTCGTCATGAAGCCCCATTTTTCTTAAATTACGCCTATATTTGTAGAGAGCTTTATACACTGTTCTTATTGATACCCCCATTTTTCTACTTATTTCGGCAGGCATGCTGCCCTTAAGATATTCTCCGACTATTTCTTTCTCGGTACTCGTTAGGCCTGTAAAAGCACCGCTCATTAAAACCCACCACTGGATAAATAAAACTCGGATAACAAATAAAAAGCCTAGGCAAATGATCCCGGAGAAAATATCTAAATGTTCCCTGCTTATGGTTTTATGAAGTCTTCTGGCCTTGGTATTCTCTTAGATAACCCTTTACGTTCCCTGATCTTCATTATTAAATCTAAAAGCATCGACTCTGGGACAGGCGCCCATCTTTCAAACTGCATGCTCCAGAAAGCGCGTCCCATAGTTGCGCTTCTCATTTCATCGGCTAAATCAAAGGTTTCCGATACGGGGAGTTCTCCTCTTATATGCATTAATAAACCGCTTTGCTCCATCATGACTATTTTACCTCTTTTTTTAGTTATTACGTTTAAGACGCCGCTTAACTGATCCTGTGGCACTTTGACATCTATTCTAAGTATTGGCTCGAGCAATGTCGGTCTAGCGCTTAAAAAGGCCGCAAATATGGCGTTTTTGGTTGCTGGCATTATTTGCGCTGGACCTCTATGGGCCGGGTCTTCATGAACCACCGCATCGTGCAGTATTACTTTAACCCCTCTAACAGGTTCTTGAGCTAGTGGTCCAGCCTCAAAAGACCATCTGAATCCCATTATTATAGTGTCCCTGATCTCTCTTAAGTGTTGTACACCCGTTGTTTTATCTACCAATATGTTCAGGTTATCATCAATAGCCCATATCCCTCTAGCTTCATCAGCGTCCCAGCCAGCTTGCTCTCTTAATATTTTAGCACGTTCACGCCAGTCTTGGCCATCATAGATGACGCCTTTCTGTAGCAGGTCAAGCGTCTCCTCGTTAAGCGGCTCGACGCTTATGTATAATCTGTTATGTTTATTAGGACTCTTCCCTTCAAATGTTTCACTAGGTCTTCTTATAGTCTCTCTATATCTAACTATTGGCGGGCTTGTGATAACTTCTAAACCCGTCCTTTGCTTCAGATCCCAGAGAACTATCTCTAAGTGAAGTGTGCCCATTCCACTTATCAAATACTCTCCCGTCTCCTCATTTATGAATACTTTAAGTGTAGGGTCTTCTATCGCTAGTTTTCGAAGCGCATCGACGAGTTTAGGAAGATCGCCGCTTCGTTTAGGCTCTATAGCTATGGTTACTACGGGCTCGCTTATGTAAAAGAGACGTTCGAACGGCACCATGATGTCCTTATATTTAGACTCTATTATTGTTTCTCCTGATCTTGCCTTGTCTACACCAAGCAAAGCTACTATATTGCCAGCAGTTATTTCATTGGCGACCTCTCTATACGGGCCCATATAAAGGCCTACCTGTAGTATCTTCCCATAATCTCTGGCGCTTACTAGATATACTTCTTCCCCAGGTCTCGCTGTTCCGCTAAACACTCTACCTGTAACGACTATGCCAGCATGCGGATCCACAACAACTTTACTTACCCCTATTACTAATGGTCCGTCTGGGTCAGCGTTTAACATGGCTTTACCTATTTCGCTATTTAGATCCCCGTGCCATAATTTAGGTATTCTGTATTTCTGGGCCTCCGCTGGATTTGGAATATGCTCAACAACCATATCCAGTAATGCAACATAAAGAGGGGTTGTTTCCGCCAGTTCTTCAACTGTATTGTTCTGGTAAGCGTCTACTACGTCACTAAACTTTATTCCTTTTTGAGCAGCTATGGGTATGGTAAAACCCCATTTATGCAGAGCGCTGCCGAAGGCGACTTGACCTTTGGCCGGATCCACTTTCCATTTATCTCTGAACCCTGGCTCAGCATAGAGGTCTATAAGGCCGTTGAAATCTCTTATTATTTCTATGAACCTTTTCTGAACCTCATTTGCGCTTAATCTTAATTCTTTTATCAACCTGTCAACTTTATTTATGAAGAGTAGTGGTCTTACACGTTCTGCTAGGGCTTGTCTTACCACAGTCTCGGTCTGTGTCATTATTCCTTCGACTGCGTCGACAACCACTAGAGCTCCATCCATTACCCTTAGTGATCTAGTCACATGGCCTGTAAAGTCAACGTGGCCAGGGGTGTCAACTAGGTTGATAACGTATGGCTTACCTTTCCATTCGTGGTAAAGCGATACGTTAGCGGCCTTTACAGTCATTTGTCTTAATTGTTCGATTTCTACATAGTCGAGCGCTAACGCTCTACCAGCTACTTTAGGGCTTAGAAGGCCTGCTGCCATCAATAGACTATCGCTTGTAGTGGTCTTGCCGTGGTCAACATGGGCTAGAGTGCCTATGTTTCTGACCTGCTCTATATTTCTCATTATTTTTAGGATTTCTTCGGTTTGGCGAAACTTTACCATTTTAAACACCTCAACTTAAATTCATGTGCGAGAGATGCTTGGCTAGATATAAACTTAGTGGCTTAATAGATTATCAATTAGTTTCTAAAGTGTCTATGTGGAAAAGTATTTTTCGAGAAGGGGGACCACTTGTTTTTTCCGGCTTATAAGGCCAGCTATGTAAACAGAGTTTCTCCCCTGGGGCTCCATCCTGTATTTAGAGAAAGCTTCTTTAAACCAAGCGTCTTTATCGGTCACATAAAGCACTAAACTTCCCTCCTTTATTATGTCTGTTAACATTAATATTAACATGTTATAATTCCGTTCGTTACAAATCTTTTTCATAGCCTCCAACAACTCATCTCTTCTAGCCTCTAATTCGGTAAGGTCAACGGTTTCAGCTTGCCCTATACCTACTCTTATCCCTGAAAAATCATATTCTTTAAAGTCACCCAGTATTATTTCCTCTGGTTTTTTACTCGATATTGCTGATTTAGCCTTAAAGAGTTCAATGCCGTAAGCTGTTATATCATCAACGCCAGCTATTCTAGAAAGCTCTTCTGCAATAGCTCTATCCTCATCAGTACACGTTGGCGATTTAAAAATGACTGTATCAGAAATTATTGCGGAAAGCAGGATACCTGCTAATTCCTTAGACAGCTTAATACCTTTTTCGAACGCTATTTTAGCCACTAGCGTCGATGTTGAACCTACTGGTTCAATGTAGACTCGTATTGGCTGGGGTGTAACTAATCCTCCAAGTCTATGATGATCTAGTATCTCAACTATTTCTGCATCTTTAAAACCATCAACTATTTGCTCTGGTTCATTATGGTCAACTAGAATCAGCTTACACCCCTTAGCGTTTGTAACGAGTTGAGGGGGCTCTACTCTAAATTTATTAAGGGCATACTGAGTTTCAAGATTTAATGGTCCAGCTCTAGCAGGTATGGCTTTTATTCCTTCTATGTTCTTTATAAAGGCGTATCCTATAGCAGCCGCTATCGAATCGGTGTCTGGTTTTTTATGGCCTATAACGTAGGTTTTCATATATTGTCACCTCATTTAAAGACAGCTCCCAGGTAAATTATCTTTACTCCGGACGTCTCCAGTTTTCTTAAATATAACTATGTAAATGTTTATAGCAACCTAATATTAGGAATTATAACATTTTAAGTTTTAACCCGATTATTTTATTCCAAGGATCAGGTTCATAATATCCTCTTCCAGGATAGGGCGAATGCGTGGTTGAGAGTATTAAATTTTCTGATCCATGTTCTTTAATTAGATTTAAGACCACGGATTTTAAATTATGGACAGAATACTTATCATTAAAAACCATTTCAATGGGTATTCCAGTAAGAAAAATGTTACTTTTTAATATTTTTCTTATATCAACTATATTCTTTATCCATAAATTAAAATCTGATATACTATTTCTAGAATTTAAATCTAAAGGATGTACTCCGTTATAGTGCAGTAAAACGTTTAAGATATCTGGATGACTAATATTGCCATCGCTATGTATTATAGAGGTTTTGCCTGACTTCCTGATGATCGAAGCATATTTTATGTGCCATATTTTAAACCTGGATATTATAATGCTTGGGTAAATAGGGCCTTTATATGTAGCTACATCATCTGCCACTCTAACACCGTTTACGTAGTCGATTTCACAGCCAGCCTTTATTAACTCATATATTATACTTGCTATTTTATCATATATTTTTACAGCTTTTTTAGGACATATTCTAGAGAACAGCGCAAAGTTAAAGTGATGTCTTATACCCAGCGCACTAATACTACCTGGGTTTACAAAGAATGCTTCAGCGGATTCCGTAGGCCCTAAAACTTTGAAAATGATGAATCTCTGGCTGGCATACGGCTTAATTATGCGGATAAAGTTCTTTATTGCTGCATGGATTTTTTGAAAATCCGTTTCCCAATCATAGTTATCTGGATCTATATTATCTATCCATGATCTTAATCTATCCTTACGTTGGAAAGGGCCTCCGGTTCTGTAGAAACTATCCCATCGTATTATTTTAGCTCTGGAAGTAACTATGTCTCCTAGCAAATATTCGTATCTTTTATCATCTGACTCTACAAGAAAGGGAATGGACTGGGATACACATCCCTTAAACACGTTCCATACCTTTTCTTTTGATCGCATAGCTAACACTATGATTGTGACAAGTTTATTTATTTGATTCTCGAGTACAAAACCTATGGGTAGAGTCTATAATAGATTTGAAGATACTCCTTTCTACAAAATGCAAACACAGATAGCTGCGCCCTTCGCTCCTACACCCATCGAAGTAATTGAGAGAATGCTCAGTTTAGCTAAAGTAAAAAAACAGGACCGACTTGTCGATTTAGGTTCTGGAGACGGCCGTATACCTATTTATGCCGCATTAAAATACGGTTGTGAGGCTGTAGGGGTTGAAATCAATTCTATCTTAGTGAATAAGGCTAGAAAGCTGGTTTGCAAATTAGGGATAAGTGATTTGGTTACAATAATCGAAGGTGATTTATTTGATGTCAATTTAGCTAAGTTTACTGTTATTACCATTTATCTTACTCCAGGTTTGATCGGCATTTTACGGAGTAAACTGGAAAACGAGGTGGAAAACGATACTCGAATCGTAACTCATGATTATGGGATACCTGGATGGCGTCCTATCAGGATCGAGGAGATATCTTCTTCAGGAAGGCATGTACATAAAATTTTTCTCTATAAAATACAGGAAGAATATAAGCCATGGGTGCAATATTTATGAAGAATGTAGATAAAATAGGTATAATATATAACCCTTACTCTAAAAAAGCCTTTAAAGCGGCGATTAATCTAGTTAGAGACGCTAAAAGACTTGGTATTAGCTGTGTAGTAGACAGTGAATACTGGCAAGCTGAGTTCATGGCTGAAAAAGCTTCTTTGAAAACTGCCAATATAGATGTTGTGGTATCTATTGGCGGAGACGGTACGTTGCTTCGAGCATTACATAGAATATTACCAAGGAATATACCGTTGATGGGAATTACCGTGAACACTTTAGGATTTTTAAACGAGGTCCCTTTAAGTAAGGCCAACTATGCTTTGCAAATGCTTAAGGAGGGAAGATACTGGGTAGAAAAACGTAGACTAGTAGAAGGAAAATGGCGGCATCAGACTATTTTAGCGCTTAACGAGATAGCCATCTTATCTGAAATTCCCTGCAAGACTGTATTATTAGAAGTTTTAGTGGATGGGGCTTCTGTTATCTATGGGAAAATGGACGGTGTCCTTGTGGCCTCAGCCACTGGTTCTACGGCTTATTCGCTATCAGCTGGTGGCCCTGTGGTTGACCCAGAACTAGATGTTTTAGTTATAACTCCTGTTTCACCAGTGAATCTTTCATTAAGGTCTTTGGTAGTGCCTCCCAGCCGAAGAGTATTGATAAATGTTTTACGCGGTAAAGCCGTCATGGTCGGCGACGGGATAAAATATGCGAAAATTCTAAAAAGCAATCTGGTAACCATAGGTTTGAGTGCTTTAACAGCGTCCTTTGTTAGACTGGAGAACATATCTAGTTACTATTCTAAGCTTAGTGAACGCCTCACATTTAAGGCTTAACGTTCCCAGCAGCGAGCTATAAGTTTTCCTTCTGATTCGATAATTTCGCATATTATGCCCTTAACACTGTATAGCGTCAAAGAAACCCCTTTTAGAAACCACATCCTTGCCTCCGGTGTTATCCGTGAAAAATGTATTTCATCGACTTCATATTCTTCTCCAGTATCGTGATTAAAAACCGCTACTTTACCATAAGGTCTATGGTAGAAAGTAAGTTCTTTTCCTTCAGTTCTTAACACTTGAGAGAGTTCCTCAACTTCCTTCATTAATTTAGACACCTGATAACTAGCTCCTCTAAATTATATTGAAGGTCTTTATTAATAAAGATTATCTTCTTAAAGCTAGAATGCTCTCGAACCTAGATAAAAGAGTATCAATACCTATCATGTTATCCTCGTCTGAATACAGTGTTATGATTCCTTCATATGATACTCTACAGGAAAATCTTTCTCCTACTTCCTCGATCTCAGGCGTATTAAATGATAAAGCTAGCCACTTCCTACATGTTTTCTTCCCTTCTAAGTACAGATCACATTTTTCTAATGGAATATTTTTAACCATGGCTTCTTTAACGTATGTTCCTCCTAATATAACGTCTCTAAAGGTGGCACTACGTAAAAAACCCTTATTTTTACTATTAATTACCCATGACTCGATCGACTCGAAATCCTCTTTACTGAATGTTAAGGGAGCTATGATGTCTGCTGTTTCAAATATTTTTAGCGAGACTGCCTCGAAAAATCTTTTAATTAACCCTCTACGGACCACGTCAAAGACCACCAGCAATGGTGATTCACGTCGCACCCATATTAGGTTATTCCCAGGTATTTCAATAACCCGAGCAGATTTCATAGTTCCTGTTGTCTCATATTGCTTGTACAAAATGATGTAGTTAAGCATGGCCTCTAACGATACCCCGGGATACTTTCCCTCTCTAACATCTGTTATAGAAGCAGATCTGACGACCCGCATCCAGCTCTCTATAGTTTTAGCCTTACGTAAAGCTTTTCTCTCAACATAATAGTTTCGAAGCCTTTTTAAATCCAAGGATCCCTCGAAAGCCTCGAGGAGACGGTAAGCGTTAGAAGTTGCTAGTTTGAACAGCATAAGGCTACGAGTCATTTTTTCACACCCATTACAATATTTGTTCTAGACGCCCACAAAGATTAATTTGTTTTCTTTAAGTTGGATTTTAATCACGTCCTTGGAAACTATTTTCA